>NZ_JBDNTS010000007.1:0-140470 GCF_047719775.1 Liquorilactobacillus sp. | reverse complement strand
ATTAACTGATTTTCACCAATTAATACCAGAACTAATCTTAGATTGTTTATTTATTACGAACAAATGTGTTTCATAAATCAAAATTCTCCGTCTAATTTAGCGTTAGTACTCAAATTTTTCCGACTTATGTTACACTTACATCTCTTTTTTAATTAGTCTTTACGCGTAGCAATCTTCTTTTGTTTTGCAACTTTTTCACGGCTATTTGTCTCAAGAATTCTCTTACGTAAACGAATGCTTTCCGGTGTAATCTCCAACAATTCATCTTCGTTCAAGAATTCAAGTGATTCTTCTAGAGTAAAGTGTGTTGGTTTCTTAATCGAAGCAGTCTGATCCTTATTAGAGGAACGAACATTAGTCATGTTCTTACCCTTCGTAACATTAACAGAAATATCGCGCTCACGTGAACTTGCACCAACAATCATGCCTTCATAGATTTCAGTTCCTGGATCAACAAAAATCGTTCCACGATCCTCAACTCCCATAACAGCATAAGTTGTAACTTTCCCACGATTAATCGACACCAAAGCTCCATTACGACGACCAGGTTCCCAGTTACGAATAACAGGCTTGTACTCTGAGAAAGTATGATTAAAAATACCATAACCACGTGTCATTGAAAGAAATTGTGAGTCATATCCAATCAATCCACGAGTAGGTGCTGAGAACGTCAATCGAGTTTGACCGTTGGCATTTGTTTCCATATTGGACATTTCACCCTTACGTTGTGCTAACGAATCAATAACTGCTCCTGAATATTCATCTGGTGTATCAATAATAACATTTTCATATGGTTCACATGTTTGACCATCAAAGTCGCGATAAATAACTTGTGGACGTGAAACAGCAAGTTCAAATCCTTCACGGCGCAATGTTTCAATTAAAATTGAAAGATGAAGTTCCCCACGACCCGAAACGACCCAAGCATCCGGTGAATCAGTGTCTTCAACACGTAAGGAAACATCTGTATGCAATTGCATCTTAAGACGATCTTCCAACTTACGAGCAGTAACAAATTTTCCTTCATTACCAACAAATGGAGAATCGTTAGTCCTGAATGTCATCTGCAAAGTAGGTGGATCAATCCGCAAAACAGGTAACGCTTCAGGCGTGTCTACTGGACATACTGTTTCACCAACGAAAATATCTTCCATCCCGGAAATTGCAATTAAATCTCCTGCTTGAGCATCTTCAATTTCCAAGCGTTTTAATCCAAAGAAACCGAAAAGCTTGGTAACACGGAAGTTCTTCTTTGAACCATCAAGCTTCAAAACAGTAACCTGATCACCAACTTTAATTTTTCCACGGAACACACGACCAATTCCGATACGACCAACAAATTCATTATAATCAAGCATTGAAACCTGGAATTGTAATGGTTCGTCAGAGTTGTCAACTGGTGCTGGAATTGTTTCAATAATCGAATTGAAAATCGGATCCATAGTATGTTCTTGTGTTGCTATATCAGAATCCAACGAAGATGTTCCATTAACTGCGGAAGCGTAAATAACTGGGAATTCCAATTGATCTTCCTCAGCACCCAATTCAATAAACAAGTCTAAGACTTCATCAACGACCTCTTCAGGGCGAGCACCAGGACGGTCAATCTTGTTGATAACAACAATTGGCGTTAAATGTTGTTCTAATGCCTTTTTCAAAACAAATCGTGTCTGAGGCATTGTTCCTTCAAATGCATCAACAATTAACAATACACCATCAACCATTTTCATAATACGTTCAACTTCGCCACCAAAATCGGCATGTCCTGGTGTATCTAAAATGTTAATTTGTTTGCCTTTAAACTTAACGGCAGTGTTCTTAGAAAGGATTGTGATTCCACGTTCCTTCTCAATTGCATTTGAATCAAGAGCACGATCATCGATCTCAGTATGTTCATCTAAAGTATCCGATTGCTTCAATAACTCATTAACCAAAGTTGTTTTGCCATGATCAACATGGGCAATAATAGCAACGTTACGGATATCATCACGTGTTTTCAAATTTTTTTCTTCCCTTCAAATTTATATCTCTACTTTACTAAATCTCTACTCTCATTTTTAAACTAAAATCAAATGAAAATATTTAAAGTTCTTTTTCATTGTTTAGCATAAAAAAACTGTGACCTCAGTCACAGCTCACGACCAGCTAACTTTTTTTAATAAGTTTCGCTATGTCCTTTTGAGCATTCTTTGTAGCTACGAGTACATCACTAGATATTAGCATATCCAAGGGTGTCCCGTCAATCATTTTCACACTTAATCCAAGAGTCTCTGCTAAAATTTTACCTGCCGCGAAATCCCACGGTCTCAGATAAGACACATAACCCGCACATTTTCCTTCAATTACATGAATGATTTGAATTCCTGCACTTCCATATATCCGTGTTCCGCTACTTGCTAGAGCAACTGCTTGTAAATTGAAAAAGTTATGAATAAGATATGGCGCTCCAATTCCAATTAATCCATCCTTTAAAAAAACATTATCGGGTGCTCTCATTTTGTTATTATTACAGAATACACCAATATCAGGTCCCCCCCAATACAGTTTATCCTCTATAACATCATAAATATACCCTCTAAGTCCTTTGCCGTTCTCATAAACAGCTATCATACTGACAAAATGACTGTGTTGTTTTACAAAGTTCATCGTGCCATCAATCGGATCTACAAACCAAGTCAAACCATCCATATTCAAATCAGCTTGAGTGAAAGATTCTTCACCGATAATATTAGCTTCGGGAGATAACAAGTGAATATTCTTGCTATAAAATTTTTCAACTTCCTTATCTACATTTGTAACTAAGTCATTTCTTCCGCTCTTAGTCCACACATCTAAATCTTCATCAAAGGCTGCGAGTATTTTGGCACGAGCCTCATGCATCCAACCCTTAACTGCTATATCCAGATATTCGAGTTCTTTCCCCACATTAATGCCTCCTACCTCGCAGTAACACCAAGATGTACAAATTGTTTATTACTGCTTTGGACAAATTTAGCAGCTTGATAAATACTCATCCCAGTTCTATCAAAGAATTCACGATCAATTTTTTTCTGATTCATCTTCATAGGAACTGCCTTTTGATACGCATGATACTTTTTTAAAAAAACTTCGCGCTCAATCTTAGCAGTGTACAATTGTTCAACTGCTTGATAAAAATCAGTCACTGCGATAATTTCATTTGTACTCCACTCAGATAGCAAAGGGTAATCAAAATTATTTGGTATTTGCATAGTAATTGTATCCTTCCGTTAAGTTACTTTCTTTCTACATTATACACATACATTAGCCTAAAAATATATATTCACAACTTTTAGCAAAAGTATTTCATAATTAGTTCCAAATAAGTTATAATAAATAGTGATTAGAAAAAACGGAGGCTTTTATTTTGATAACCATGGAAAATATTATTCGTGAAGGTAATCCAACATTGCGTGCTCGTGCAAAAACAGTTACTTTCCCTATGAGTGCAGAAAAAAAAGAACTTGCAGGAAAAATGATGGAGTTTCTTGAAAATAGTCAAGATCCTGAGATTGCTGAAAAATACAAGTTACGTGCCGGCGTTGGTCTGGCTGCTCCTCAAGTGGATGTCTCACTTCGGATGACAGCAGTCCTTGTTCCTGATGAAAATGACGCTCCATTATTCAAACACATATTAGTCAATCCAACTATTTTGAGCGAGTCAGTAAGAATGGCTGCACTTTCAGAAGGAGAGGGATGTCTTTCAGTTGATCGAGAGGTTCCAGGGTATGTTCCAAGACACGACCGGATCACACTGCGCTGGTACGATTTGGATGGAAATAAACATATTGAAAAATTACGCGATTATGTTGCAATCGTGTGTCAACACGAAATTGACCATCTTAATGGGGTACTTTTTTATGATCACATCAATAAAGATCATCCGTTTGAAACAGACTCTTCAACCATCTTAATTGGTTAAACAAAATCATTCTGTGATCTATCGTAAATATAATAATTTATTGAAAAACCACCCTAAATGAAATGCCTTTCCCTGTTTATGTTAATATGGGAAATACAAAATTATTTTAGGATGGTTTTTATAGTTGTTCTTTAGTCTACTCTGTGAATATCACGTAAATAATTAACTGTCTTTTCATTTACAGCATAGGTAATATCAACTCGCAAAAGATTACTTTCCTGCCATAAATCAGAGACAACAAAAACTGGAAAATTATCATATCTACTCAACTTATTTTGTTTTGCATATTCTTGCATGTACACCGAAAGTTCTTCTCGAAATTCATCATCAATTATCCTGTGATTAACATCAACTTCATATTCATAAGCCATCACTCCGCTACCCCAAACATCTGAAAGTCTAGAAGTACTAATTTCTAATTTAATTTCATTTTTTCTGAGGCCAAGCCGCTTAAGACTTGCTGCAAAAGCACTATCGGTTATGTCTTTATTTGCCTGTTGCAATTTAGCATACTTATTTTTTCTAACATTCCGAATAATTAATAAGACGCTAAATAAAATAACAAGGCCTACTAATATCCAAGTTGTCATGTGTAACAATTGTTTCACCCCGACTTTCGCAATAATTATAACACGGGCATTCAAAATATTATTATTAACTAGCTATTAATTTCAAAAGTTAAAGTTTACTTTATATACTTATAGATGAGTCTATGCTAGAATAGATACAATTATTGTGTACACAATCCATGTTCGGAATTACAATTAGAAGTTTTACCCTACTGTGTCTTGCTAAAGGCAGGAACAGCAGAATTTAATATATTTTAAGGAGTTACTATTTTATGATTTACAAAGTATTTTATCAACCAACCACAAAAATCAATCCACGTCGTGAAAATACTCAATCGCTTTACATTGAAGCTGTTTCCGAAGTTAGTGCTAGAAGTACAGTTGAAGAACAGACAGACTATAATATTGAATATCTAGAAGAGTTGAGCCCCAAAGCTCTCGAATATGAACAACAAGATTCTGATTTTAAAATAACGGAGTTTGATAATGAAAAAGCTTAGTGTCAAAAACAACGAGACTGCGGTCTTTGCTGTTGGTGGCTTAGGGGAAATTGGAAAGAATACTTATGGTGTTCAATTCCAAGATGAGATTATTGTTGTCGATGCTGGGATAAAGTTCCCAGAAGATGAGCTATTAGGTATTGATTATGTTATACCTGATTACCAATATCTTGTTGCCAATCAGCAAAAGATTAAGGCTCTTGTTATCACGCATGGTCACGAAGACCATATCGGTGGGATCCCTTATTTGCTAAAACAAATTAACGTACCTATTTACGCTGGGCCGTTAGCACTTGCTCTCATCAAAGGAAAACTCGAAGAACATGGATTGTTGAGAACTACCGAGTTACATGAAATTGATGAAGACACAGTGCTAAAGTTCCGCAAGACAAGTGTTTCATTTTTCAGAACGACTCACTCTATCCCAGACACATTAGGTGTAGCTGTAAAGACTCCTAGTGGGACCGTGGTTGTTACCGGTGATTATAAATTTGATTTGACACCTGTAACAAATCAGCCACCTAATTTGCAGCGAATGGCAAAATTAGGCAGTGATGGGGTTTTATGTTTACTATCCGATAGTACAAATGCAGAAATTCCTAATTTTACAAAATCCGAACGTTGGGTTGGCAAGTCAATTAGGCATATTTTTGAAAAAGTCGAGGGACGAATTATTTTTGCAACCTTCGCCTCTAATATTTCACGTGTCCAACAGGCTGCTGAAGCCGCAGTTGCCAAGGGGCGTAAAATTGCTGTTTTTGGAAGAAGTATGGAAGCTGCAATTGTTAACGGACGAGAATTGGGATATCTTGATATTCCCGATGATGCCTTGGTTGATTCCCGTGAAATCAATAGCTTACCTGCGAATAAAGTCATGATTCTCTGCACTGGCTCTCAGGGAGAACCAATGGCTGCATTGAGTCGAATCGCTAATGGAACACACAGACAAGTTGCGATTCAACCTGGAGATACTGTAATTTTTTCAAGCTCGCCTATTCCTGGAAATACATTAAGTGTTAATCATGTTATCAATGAATTGGAAGAAGCTGGAGCCGAAGTTATTCATGGTAAGGTAAATAATATTCATGCTTCAGGGCACGGTGGACAAGAAGAACAAAAGCTGATGTTACGATTAATGAAACCAAAATACTTTGTTCCTGTTCATGGTGAATATCGAATGTTGAAAATTCATACAGGACTCGCAGAAAAATGTGATGTCCCGCTTGACCACTCTTTCATTATGGAAAATGGTGACGTTTTAGCACTTACAAAAGATTCTGCACGAATGGCTGGTCACTTCAATGCAAGCGATGTTTATGTTGATGGTTCAGGTGTTGGTGATATTGGTAATGTTGTATTGCGTGATCGCAAAGTTCTTTCCGAGGAAGGATTAGTGATTGTTGTTGCGACTATTGACCTTTCAAAGAAAGAAATCTTGGCTGGACCTGATTTATTATCTCGCGGATTCATCTATATGCGTGAATCTGGTGAGTTAATAGAACGTGGACGAAAACGTCTCTTTAATGTTATCCGCAAAAACCTTGGTAAACCAAATTTGAGCGAATCTATGTTAAAAGACGCGATTATTGATGACTTAAGAGGATTTTTATTTGAACAAACCGAGCGCTATCCAATGATTATACCAATGCTTGTAATTGTTTAGTTGCTATTCTTATATCAACTACGGGGCTGGATCAAAATTTAACTTTTGACCAGCCCTTTTACTGGTTCCATAGAATATATTTCACAGATCAGACTTTCCTTTATTAACCATGAACATTTTGCTATTTGCTGAATATTGCACCTGCTTTAACAATCCAGAACTTTATTATTTTTATAAAAAATAGTAAAAACTGCACAGAACGTTCTGCAAGCAGTTATAATGTTGAGGGTAAACAAAACTAGGAGGGAGGATTACTTTGAAAACCTTTTTTTTCTTCGTTGACAATCACTTTCCAGAAAGTGATTCCAACAGTGTTTGGGGCACCTTGGAAGGCGAATTACAAAAACGTACAATCAAGTATAAAACTGAATTGATTAGTGACGGTCAGCAGATTGAGTATGTTTTGAAAAAGAATCTGAATAATGCTGACTTAGAGTCCAAAAATAATCTTGTTGTAGTCACAGTTGGAAGTTCAACTTTTTTTCTAGATGTCCTTACAAAATTACGCAACGCTAGTACACAGCAAATTCCAATAGCGTTTATTTTGATTAATGAAAAAACTAATTTTGCGACCAAAATAGGAGTTTCATCCAATCCTGTGGTTGCTCTAAGACAAATTTTGAACTCTGTTCACCCAATTTCTTATAATCTAGGATTAGTTGAAAATGCGCTAGGCACAGGTAAACAAATTTTTACTGATGAACTTATTGTTGGCTTTAGCGCTTATGTAACTGACCTTATTAAAAACTCAAAATTCTACAATCTGCTTGTCAAATATCATTTGTCACTTATTGCTGAGTTTTGCGCAATAACAGATGCATTCATCAATCAAGAATCTTTCTCTGTCACTACTAGACTTTCACAAAAATACAATTTCTTTAAAAATTCTTTTTCAATTCGTATCAAAAACCAACCCTTCTTAGATAACGAAAATTCCAAAGAGACCAATAACCTTCAGCTCACAATTATTACCAGTCTGAATCCACTTTCTTACTGGCTTATTCTTCTTGCTAGAAAATTTAATTTTTCTTCAAAAATACCATTTATTCATACTTTTGAACAAAAACAAATTCATCTAGTAATAAATTCACTTGAATTTAGCCAGATTGATAATAGACAACTTATTAACAAATTTTATGATGCATATCTCAAATCATTCTCCTATCCTTTTTGGTTTGATGTTGACAGTGTTTCCATTTCTGAAAAGGATAATTTCTAAATAAAAGTCTTCCGAGTATCCAAAAATAAAGGGGCAAGATTGAAAGCTAACTTTTGATCTTGCTCCTCTATTTATTTCGGATAACCATGTGTCTTAAGTCAAAATTCTCCGTCTAACTTCGAATTACTCAAAAAGATGCCGGTGTAATTTCATTCATTCCAATCATTGGGTCAATCTTCCCACTATTTATTAAATCCGTTGTGAGAATCGGGTCAGCTCTATAATCCTCTTTCTTTTCTGAAATACTATTTATTTTTTCAGTATCAGCAGCTGGTGGATTAAAAACGGCTGCTAGACGCTGCACAAGTGTTGTTGCTCGATTAACTGCGACTTGCTTGACACTATTCATATATGCAGCAGGTTCACCTAGCAAAATTAAGAAGTCCCTTGCACGTGTAACTGCAGTATACAAAAGATTACGATTGAGCATTCTGGTATATTGCTGTACCATCGGTAGAATTACCATTTTAAATTCACTGCCTTGTGCCTTATGAATTGATATACAGTAAGCTAACCGAATTTTTATCCAATCTTTGCGTTTAAATTCGACTTCATTATCGTCAAAATCAATTATCAAAGACTCTTGGTGATCCTTACTTTCCTTACTAGTAACAATTCCTACGATTTCACCAAGATCACCATTAAAGATATTATTTTCAGGTGAATTCACAAGATGCAAAACCTTATCACCAATTCTAAAATACTGTTTGTTAATCTCAACTTGCTTCTTTCCCTTAAGATGTGGATTCAAGATTTCTTGCAACATCTCATTTAATTTATCAATTCCAGCGGGCCCACGATACATTGGCGCGAGTACTTGAAAATCACGTATTTTGAATCCTCTTGATCTAGCCTTTTCCACCACTTGTCGAACAACATTTTCAATCTGATAAGAATTACATTCAATAAATGAACGGTCGCTCTTTCCTTGTTTTATGTCAGCAGGTAAGGTTCCATTCTTAATGGCATGTGCCAAAGTAATAACAGATGACTCGTTTTCTTGTCGATAGATTGCTTTCAATTCAATCTTAGGTAAATCAGGGCTTGTTAGCAAATCAGCAAAAACTTGTCCAGGTCCAACCGAGGGTAGCTGATCTTTATCACCAACAAAAATTACTTGCATATTTTTAGGAATAGCATCCATTAAGATATCAAATAAAGCAGTATCCACCATCGACATTTCATCAACAATCAATAAGCTTCCTTCCAATTGATTATGTTCACTATCATTTTCATCACCGCTGCCTAACCCCAACAAGCGATGAATTGTACTAGCAGGTAGCCCTGTTGTCTCATTCATTCTCTTAGATGCTCTTCCAGTCGGTGCCGCCAAGAGAATTGGAAATTGTTCGTTTTTGTATTCATTAATGTCCAAGGAAATATCTTTCAATGCGGCATAAATCGCCACGATACCATTAATGATAGTTGTCTTTCCAGTACCTGGTCCACCTGTCAGTAGGTAAACCTTAGATTGAAGTGCTTCTTTGATGGCGTTAACTTGATCAATCCCATACTCTATTCCAAGTTGTTCTTCAACTTTTGCTAGTAACTGTTTGAACTCACCATCAAAATTACTGCCAATTTTAATTTTTGTTTCCTTAATTTCTTTAATACGTTCAGCAATTCTCCATTCAGACTCGTAATACTTTCTTAAATAGATTCTGTTTTCTTCCCCGACTACTACACCATCATTTGCTAATTCCAAAAGCTGATCTGCAAGTAACTCTGGGGGAAGCTCGACTCTGCGGCTATTGCTTAACAAAATCATTGTTTCATTAAGTAGCTGCTTTGCATTTGTATATGTATTACCCTTTTCTTGACAAATATCATATATTCCTTGAAGAAGTCCTGCTTTAATTCTTTGTGGAGTATCTGCTGCCAAACCCATTTTTTCAGCAATTTGATCAGCTCGTTTGAATCCGATTCCTGGAATTTCCCGTGCTAATCGATACGGGTCCTCATGAATAACTTCAACCGTTTTTTCGCGGTAACGGTTATAAATTGACGATGCCATCTGACTTCCAAAACCAAAACCATTGAGTTCAATGATGATTTGCTGGGTACCATTATTAGTCTTTAAATTCTCAATTAGCGTTTCTTGCTGTTTTTTACTGAGGCCTAGCTTTTTTACCTTCTGTTCATCAGCAATAATCTGTGCAATTGCATCTAATCCCAAGGTTTCAACAATTCTTGTAGCTGATTTCTCACCAATTCCGTTAAAGGTTTCACTTGACAGATATGTGATTAAGCCCGATCTGCTAGAAGGCATTTCATTTTGATAATTGAAAACTTGAAATTGTTGTCCGTATCGTGGATGAGTTACTAATTTACCTACAAAACGATATTCAACTCCCTCATTAATATCGGCAAAGTTGCCGGTTGCGACAATCTCATTTTCATTCCAATTGAAATTAGTCTGCACAATCTTAACTTGTATTACTTTGAAAAAAGTTTCTGGACTCTCAAAGAAAATGGCATTCACACTACCAACAATATACTTCTCAGTCTCACCATTTGTGTCTAGCAAATCCACTTCACTCACCTTACCGTTTCTCCTTTCCTATTTTTTGTGTTTCGCAATTATCGTTTTTTGAATATCTATTATCTGTCCTCTCATTTTGCTAAAAGTTTCATGATCCAGTTTTTGCGCTACCTTAAAATAATTAGCCGCTTGTTCTTCTCCCTCAAGAACTAGTGTAATTATTCCTCTCTGAAAGTTTGCTTCAAAATTATGTGGCTCCTTTGCCAAAATCAAATCAAAATATTTTCTTGCATTTTTAAAATCACCCAAAGCCAAAAAAATATTAGCAATTAATTGTTTGGCTCCCATATCTTTGCTTCTATCGTCCTCATTTATCGTGAGAGCAAATGCTAACGATTTCTTATAGTTACCTAAAGCGTATTCACATTGTGCAGTCATTAGGATTGCTTCACCCTTAAGTTCTTGTCCTTTAATCTTACTAAAATAATTAATTGCTTTTTGGAAGTAATTTGCACTATAAAGAACATTACCTAAGCCATAATTTAACAAATCTAGCTCAGTTTTACCACTAAATAATCCCAATGCTTTCAATAATAATTGCTCTGCCTGCTCATAATCTTTGAATTCTGTTAATAATACACCTAACTTATAATAGGCTTTAGCATCATCTGGATTCTTATCAATCTTATCAATTGCTCGTTGCACTAACTTTTGTGCCCTGACATTTAGCTGCTCTCTATTCATAAATCCACTTCCTCGTAATATATGGGGCTGGGTCAAAAGTTAAATTTTGATTCAGTTCCTCTATTTATTCCGTATAAACGTGTTTCATAAGTCAAAACTCTCCGTCTAACTTATGTCACACTCCCTTCCTCGCACTACACTGTATCACTTTGATCAAGCTTCTTATTCAAATAATCTGTTTTGTTCCATTCTAGACAGTCAAAATTCACTTCATCACTTGTTTCTAGTATTGTTGTACTTGTATTAGATAATCCACCCGCTTTTCGCAGATTTTCAAGCGAATAGCCTAACAAATGTCTAATTTCTGCACATAGCGCAGCACCATGACTGACAATAATCACATTTCCATTTGGATATTTTTCACAGATTTCTTTGATAATTGGTGTCATTCTTGCAAATAATTCTTGAAAACCTTCACCAGAAATTTCTTTTGCATGATATAAATCTGGATGATTTCGAAAAGCATCTAGTTCCTTGGGGAATTTTTTAGCAACATCCGTAAACAGCATGCCTTCCATTTCTCCAAGATTAAATTCACTTAATCGTGTGTCTTCTTCCACCATTATTTTCTGTGGTAAAGCCGCCGCTAATTCGGATGCCGTTACAAATGCCCGCTTAATTGGACTACAATATATTTTTTCAAATTGTTTATTTTTAAGATACTTTGCTAACATTTTTATTTCAGTATGGCTTTCTGGTAGTAGCTCCGAGTCGCCCTTTGCCCCTTGGTACCTACCTTCTAGGTTCCAAATAGTTTTTCCATGCCTGATAAAAAATAATTTAGTCATGCTCAACCTCCTTTGATGTCACATTCAATTATGCCATTCTTTTGTGTTATTATCATTATTTTTTCAATACTTTGTTTCAATTAACTACGAAAAAAGTCAGTATAAAGCCGCTAAAATTTGAAGACTGATAATTATAAACAGCTTGTGTGTATTAAGACAGCGAATTTCGACTGATACACATATTTATCTGGAATCAATAATGGGGCCAAATCAAAAGTTAACTTTTGATCCAGCCCCCGTTATAAAACTATTATTTCATTTTTCAGAGAATCGATTGCCATTTAGCATATTTTCAGCTTACCAATTTTATACGCAAACTTAGACATACTGTAAAACTTTTTCCTTTTGGTATGCGCAATCAATTGTTGCACTCCCGAGACACTCTGCACCATCGTAGAATACGACTTCCTGACCTGGTGTAATCGCACGGACAGGTTCATCAAATTCAACTCGAACTTTTGTATAATCTTCATTTAGGAAAACTGTTACCCCTGTGTCTTTTTGCCGATACCTAAACTTAGCAGTACAATGAAATTCCAAGCCACGCTCCTCGATTGGAGCTATAAAACTGATCTTACTACCGTCAAGACTATCAGCATAGAGATGCTCGTTGTGATAGCCTTGACCAACATACAACGTATTAGTAGATAAATCTTTGCCCACTACAAACCAAGGGTCATTGCTCTGACCATCGCCACCAATTCCTAAACCTTTTCGCTGACCAATTGTATAGTTCATTAACCCGTAATGTTCCCCTTTTATCTCGCCAGCAAATGTTTTCATTTTTCCTGATTTTGCGGGTAAGAATTCGTTTAAGAACTTACTAAAATTACGTTCTCCAATAAAACATACACCTGTTGAATCTTTTTTCTTTGCCGTAGCAAGACCAGCTTCTTCAGCAATTCTTCTAACTTCAGGTTTTTCTAGATTGCCAATTGGAAACATAGCCTTATCCAACTGCTCTTGTGAAAGTTGACTTAAGAAATATGTTTGATCCTTATTTGCATCTGCTCCACGCAACAAATGAACATGCCCTTTCGTATCGCGTCTAACTTGAGCATAATGTCCCATTGCAATATAATCTGCATCAAGTTTCATTGCATAATCTAAAAATGCTTTGAACTTAACTTCCTTGTTACACATTACATCTGGATTAGGTGTCCTCCCATTTTGATATTCATCTAAGAAATATTTGAACACACCATCCCAATATTCTTTTTCAAAGTTCACAGAATAATAAGGAACACCAATCTTATTTGCAACTTTTGCAACATCTTCGTAATCCTCCGTTGCCGTACAAACTCCACTGTCGTTCGTATCATCCCAGTTCTTCATGAAGACGCCGACTACATCATATCCTTGCTTTTTTAATAAATAAGCAACAACTGAAGAGTCAACTCCACCACTCATGCCCACAACGACACGAATTTGGCTGTTATCCTTCATAATATTCTCACCATCATTTCAATATAGATTCTGAATCTCTACGAGTTGAAGGTCGTATTATTTCAGTAAACCTAATTATATCTAGTTCACTAACTTTTGACAAGTCAACCTAATTATTTTTCGATTAAGACAGCACGCTCTTTTAGATTATCAATTACAAAATTAAGTTGTTCTACATGCTTTTCAACATCTGATCCCTTAGAAATATTAATTTCTTTCAGCCCATTTGCACTGGTTACACCTATTTTGAAAGTCTGCAAATCACTACTAATCGTAACTTTTAATTTTATGCTTGCATTATATGGAGATGTTGGATCAAGCGGGCGTTCAAGTATGAATTTTCCCCCTTTACTTTCTAAAAAACCTACATCCCGCAAGGTATATTTCTTAATTTCTGTGCTTAATGCAAATACGCGATTATCACCCAGAATTTTAGCTTCTTTAGTATATGCCATCAACTGTTCCCCCTACTCTTTTTGATAATTTTAGTTAATTGTGCAATTAAGTAATCAATATCCTCCACTGTATTCTCCACTCCAAAACTAAATCTTAGAGATTCTTCGATTCGTGGGCTGTTTGCACCATACATTGCCGTTAAAACATGCGATGGTTCAACACTGCCAGCTGTACAAGCTGATCCTGCAGAAGCTGAAATACCATTTAGATCCAAATTGGTTAGTAATGCATCCCTTTTACATCCCTTAAACCATATATTAATTACATGCTGTAAATTATTTTTTGTAATCTCGCCATTAACTTCAAATTCAATTCCAGCCATTTGCAATCCCTTGACTATTTGCTGTTTGAATTCATAATACTTCTTTTGCCGTATTTTTTTTTCGTCTACATTGACTAATTCAACAGCCTTGGCAAAACCAGCAATTGCTGGAATATTCTCGGTACCCGCACGTCTTTTTAATTCCTGATCGCCACCTTTCAACAATGAAGGAATCTTAACTTTTTCAGAACGATAGAGAAATCCTAAAAATTTTGGCCCGTTAAGTTTATGTGCTGAAGTTGACAACAAATCAATCTTATCTGCTTGAACATCGAGATCAATCAATCCATACGCTTGAACTGCATCTGTATGAAACCATGCAGTAGTCTGCTCAACTAATTCTCCAATTTCATGGATTGGCATACGACTACCAACTTCATTATTTCCAGTCATAACTGATACTAAAATCGTATCTGGTCTAAGCGCATTCTTTAAATCCGTCAGCCTGATCAGCCCACGCTGGTCGACTGGCAAGTAAGTAACTTCGAACCCAAGTGACTCAAGGTATTTCATTGATTTTAAAACTGCTTCATGTTCAATCGCTGTTGTGACCAGGTGCTTTCCTTCAGATTGTCTAGCCAAAGCTGTCTCGATAATTGCAGTATTGTCACTCTCAGTACCGCCACTTGTAAAAACAATTTCATCATCTTTTTTCGCATTAATCGACCGAGCAATCAGGTGTCTACTATCATCCAAAATGGCCCGTGCTTGCCTTCCATGAAAATGAGTACTTGAAGCATTCCCAAAGACATTACTCATGGTTTCAGTCATTGTTTTGATAACTGGTGCAACCATTGGCGTTGTAGCTGCATTATCTAAATAAATATGTCTCACTCTTATCGCTCCTATTTTACTAAAACATTTAGAATCATTTGCGCAGATTTCTTACCAGCCTCAATGATAAATTCGTCAAATGAAGTTTCTGCTTCTTCATTGCCTGTATCCGACATTGCACGAACAATTGCGAAAGGAACTTTAAATTGAGCTGCAACTTGAGCAACTGCTGCGCCTTCCATCTCACAACATAAAACATCAGGATAAATATCCTTAATTGCTTTTATTTTGTCAGAAGATGCAACGAACTGATCACCGGTTACAATCAGCCCCATTTCAACATGCTGTCGATTTTGTTCAGCTGCTTCCTTCAATGTTTCAACGAGGTGTGAATCAGCTTCAAATTTTTGTGGCTGTTGTGGTAACTGACCTGGAAGATAACCAAATACAGTAGCATCAACATCATGATATGCCGCAGCCGTAGATAAAACAACATCGCCAACATGCAATCCTTGTCCGATTCCTCCTGCCGAACCAGAGTTTATAATGACCTCTGCTTTGAATTGTGCAATTAACAAGCCCGTAGTCATTCCAGCTTGAACCTTGCCAATTCCAGATTGAACAAGAACGACTTCGTTTTCATTAATTGTTCCTTCAAAAAAAGTAATTCCGGCTATCTCAGTTCGTTTTGCTGCTTTTAGTTCTAATTTCAGCGCCTTTATTTCTTCATCCATTGCACATAAAATTCCGTATCTCATTTTCAACTACCCTTCCTCACATTTTAAAAGTTTACAAATACCATAAAACAGTAAACGCAAATAATTGCCATAAATAAACCAGCAATTACCCAATTTAATTTTCTAGCCAATTTTCTTTTTTTCTCATCGTTAATTTCATTTTTTTCATCCTGTCTCTGCTGTGAGCGACTTACAGTTTCTTCAGGTATTTCTTGTGCATTTTCTTTCTTCCTTGTTGTTTCTTGTATATCAAGAGATTGTGAATGACGCCCAACTTTGCCGAAAATCTTATCTTTTAATCCCAAATTAACTTCTCCTTAATTCAAGCAACTCCCACTTCCAGACAGCCATAATTGTCTTGCTATCACAAATTAAACCCGCATTAATCTTTTCTTTTGCTTCCGCTAGCGTCAATTCTACAGTATTCAGGAATTCATCTGCATCTTGTGGTAATTTTTTAGACACGGGCTGTAAGTCGTGAGCAAAATACATTAACATTCTTTCATCTGCAAAGCCTGGTGATGTATAAAAATCCGCAAGCAACTCCAAACTCTCAGATTGCAATCTGACTTCTTCATTAAGTTCACGAATCGCTGTCTTTTTAGGATCCGTTTCATTTGCCTCTATCTTACCTGCAGGAATTTCCAAAGTAACACGCTGCATAGGTTCACGCCATTGCTCAACAAATATCATTTTATTTTCTGCGGTTAGACAAATGATAGCCACGGCTCCATGATGTCGCACGATTTCTCTTCTAGCTTGTTCGCCGTTTGGCAACCTAACTTCTTCCTCTTCAACCCGGATAACTTTCCCTCGATATACCTCTTTAGAACTAATTACCTCTTCTTCGTATTTCATATTATAAACTCCCTACAAAATCTTCATATGCTGTTTGCTCAGTTGTTGCTGACCACTTAACAGCAGTAAAATCACCTCTGAGTGCTTGTTCTTGTGATAATTCAACTTCCGCAACAAATGTTGCATTCCCAATTAAGGACATCCAGTATGAACCATCTTCTCTTTGATGAACCTTTGTATTGACCATTCCGCCTGGATTATGCACCGTTATTAAATCTTCCAAGCTTGTGTGTGCTGGATAAAGCAATGAATATATCAATGACGAGGCTGACATTGCAGTCCCGCAAGCATTTGTGAAACCCACGCCTCTTTCAAATGTTCTGACAAAAATATTATTATCTGCAAATACTTCGACAAAGCTAACATTAACACCATCAGGGAAGACAGGATTCTTGCCATTGTTCAAATAAGCTGCAATTCTTTCTAATTCAGGTCCCAGCAATTCTTCATGATTGACAAAAGTAATTAGATGCGGGTTAGGTACGGCTACCGCTGAAAATTTCAAAGTTTTAGATAACTCTGGAACTATTTCATTAAATAATCTTTCTTTACCAATAATATGCATTTTTAAATCACTAGCAGCAAAACTGACTGGTGATATTTCTGCATCAAATGCAGTCACATTTGGTGCAAAGTCCTTTGCTTTTTTTACTTCAAGATCTGCATACATTGTCTCAATCTTAAAATCGGTTAAATTATTTTGTTCACTCAAATATCGTGCAACTGTCCGAATTCCATTTCCACACATACTTGCTTCACTGCCATCAGCGTTAATAACCCTCATTTTACCAACTACAGAATTATCATGTCCACTCGTCACATATAGTATTCCATCGGACCCACCATGCAACCCTGTCTTACGATCACATATCTGTCTAGACAGCCCTCTTAATTCTTCCTCAGATAATTTCTTATCTACCTGTTTTTCATCCAAAATAAAAAAATCATTTCCTGAACCGTGAACTTTAATCATCTTCATCAGAATGACCTCCTACTGATTTAACAATATCTTACAACTATAATAGCAGAAATTAACCACTTTAGTCTTCTATCCCGTAATTATTCAACTATTATTTATTTTTTTCAAAAATTTACTTTCTTATAATCAAGCAGTACTCAAAAAACCAGGTCAAAATTATTTTTTTGCCTGGTTTTTTCATAGGTTGCAGATAAATATTCTAGAAATCAAATTTCGACAAACTTATTTCAACCTCTTACTTATTAACAACAAATTACTGCCTATTCCTCTAATCCAGCAGATACTGCATCTGGAAAGTCAGCTTTAACAATTGCTGCGCAACTTGCACAAAGTGTCGGAAAATCATTATCAGATCCAACATCTTCTTTAATCATTCGACAGCGTGGACAAACCTCGCCCTTAGCATGGCCAACAACAATCGATAATTCAGCAGTGTATTTTTCCGCTTCCGCTGGTGCATCATCCAATGACTTAACCTCTAACGCAGAAACAATCAAAGCTTGACGAACATTGATCTGAAGCTTCTTAAACAATTGTATAACATCCTCTGAAACATAGAGTACCACTTGCGCTTCAAATGACTTACCAATTAATTTCTCATTACGAGCCTTTTCCAATGCTTTAAATACTTCTGAACGAATATCCATGAATTCAGCAAAATTCTTACTTGTTTCAAGCTCATTATTATAATGATTTACTGCGGGCATTTCAGACAACTGTGCAAATTCCTCTGGTTCCTTCAAGTATCCCCAGATTTCTTCAGTTGTATGAGGTAAGACTGGTGTTAACAGCTTTGTCAAACGAACAGCAACATCATATAAAGCGGTTTGCATTGAACGTCTTTTATGACTATCTTCACCTTCGATATAAACGATGTCCTTGGCAATATCCAAGTAAAATGCTGAAAGATCAACAGTTACAAAGTTAATCAGCTTCTTGTAAATATCCATAAAGTTATAAGTCGCATAAGCATCCAAAACATCTTTAGAAAATTTGTTAATTCTGATTTCCATATATTGATCAAGTGCTTCCATATCGTCAAAGGCAACTGTATCTTTTGCTGGTTCAAAATCAGTCGTATTAGCAAGTAAGAAACGAACTGTATTTCTAATTTTACGATATGATTCAGAAATTTGTTTAAAACTATCCATTGAAACACGTACGTCAGCAGAAGTGTCCACACTTAAAACCCACAAGCGAATAATTTCGGCACCCATTTGTTTGATTACCTTTTCAGGAACAATCGTATTACCAAGAGACTTACTCATTTTACGTCCCTCACCATCAAGTGTAAACCCTTGGGAAAGGACTTGCTTGTATGGTGCCTTACCTGATACTGCAACACTTGTAATCAGGCTAGAATTAAACCAACCACGGTATTGATCAGAGCCTTCAAGATACATATCGCTTGGATATTTCAAGTTTTCACGAGCGGCCAAAACACCCTGATGTGAAGAACCTGAGTCAAACCAAACATCCATGATATCTGTTTCCTTAGTAAATGTACCATTTGGTGAATGTTCACTAGTAAAACCTTCAGGTAGTAATTCTTTTGCTTCTTTCTGGAACCAAATATTTGAACCGTTCTTTTCAAACAAATCAGCAACATGCTCAACCGTTTCCCTAGTGATGATTGCCTCACCATCCTCACCATAGAAGATGGGAAGTGGAACACCCCATACACGTTGCCTTGAAATTACCCAATCTCCACGATCACGAATCATGTTATACAACCGCTTTTGTCCCCAACTAGGAAAGAATTTTACGTCATCAATTGCAGCAAGAATTTCAGAACGAATCTTGTCAACTGATGCGAACCATTGTGGTGTAGCTCTGAAGATTATTGGTTTCTTAGTACGCCAATCAAATGGATAGCTATGTTCAAGCGGCATATATTTGAGGAGAAGATTATCAGCTTTTAACTTATCTAATGAAATTTGATTGGCATCTTCATAAAAGACACCTTCAAAATCGCTACCAGCCTCGGCTGTTAAGTAGCCCTTATCATCAACTGGGACAAAGATGTCAAGACCATATTGCTTTCCAACATTAAAGTCATCTTCACCAAATCCAGGAGCAGTATGAACAAGTCCAGTACCTGAATCCAATGTCACAAAATCACCAATCATTGTAACTAATTTACGTTCTGGATAAAAAGGATGCTCTGTCAACACATACTCTAATTCTGATCCTTTGACGGTCTTCAGTGTGTCAAATTTTTCCCATCCAAAGCGTTCTGCATTAACTTCAACAAGCTCCGTAGCTATCACAAATTTACGCTTATCACCTGCTGGTTGCACAACTGAATAATCAAAGTCTTTATCCACAGTGATACCTTCAGACCCAGGGATTGTCCAAGGAGTCGTCGTCCAGACAACCATATATGTATCGTCATCTAAGACTCCTTTGCCATCAATAACATGTTCACCATAAAAAGCAGATGGGGATGTCACATCATGGTATTCAACCTCTGCTTCAGCTAAAGCAGATTCTGATGACCATGACCAAAATACAGGCTTCTTGCCTTTATAAATCAATCCACGTTCTGCCATCTTACCAAAAACACGAATTTCTTGTGCTTCAAAGGTCGGATCAAGCGTAACATAAGGTTTTTCCCATTCACCAGCAACTCCCAGACGTTTGAAATCTTTGCGTTGCTTATCTACTTGTTCAAGTGCATACTTCTGACATTCTTCACGGAATTCAGCAACAGACATTGCCTTACGATTCACACCAGCCTTTTTTAACTGTTGTTCAATTGGAAGGCCATGAGTATCCCAACCTGGAACATATGGAGCTCTAAATCCCATCATAGATTTGGAACGCACAATAAAGTCTTTTGAGATTTTATTCATTGCGTGTCCCATATGAATATTCCCATTTGCATATGGAGGACCATCATGCAACACAAAAGTTGGTTTACCCTCGTTTAATTTTTGTCTCTTCTCATAGACCTTATTTTCTTCCCAAAAATTTTGGCGTTCAAGTTCACGAACTGGCAAGTTGCCTCGCATTGGGAACTTAGTTTTACCTAAATTCAATGTTTCTTTAACTCTCATTATTATCTCTCCTTGTCAAATATTTTAAACAAAAAAAGACCTCATCCCAAGGGACGAAAATCTTTCGCGGTACCACCCAATTTAAAAAAATACAAATGTATTTCTCTCTCAAACAGCTAATTAACGATTGCCAACCGGATAAACTTACTACAAAGTTCAGTCTACCACTAAAAAGATGATAAACATCGAAGAATTGAATGTCAAACTCTCACCATACATTGACTCGCTATTTCAGGAACCTCGATGTTCGTATTCTTTCCATTATTTAAGATTTTTCAGAAGATGATTCCTCATTAAAGTGCTGTCCTTCATCATCTTCTGGGAAAATGACCACTGCCTTCTTCTCACTAGTTACATCGTCGGCCTGCTCATCTTCAACCTCAATATTCGAGAATGATTGTACTTCTTTAGCAGCAGCTTTGTCAAGTTCAGAATCTCTTCTGATTGCTTCTTGAATTTCTTCATAGCTACTTGTGTCACCTTGACGTAAAATTTCATCCCATTCACTGCCCTTAACAACTTCAAGCTGTGATTCCATCATAACTTGTAACTTTTGTCTGAAAATTCGTGCCTGCTTCTTCAAATCATCTGTCTCAAATATTAATCTTTTAGCTTTCTGTGAAGCTTCTTCAACTATCTTTCGTGCCTTCTCATTCGCTTCGTCTACGATATCCTTAGACTGCTTTTGCGCTTCATGACTAATAATTTCTGCTTCGCGTTGAGAATTTGCCTTGACTTTATCAGCTGCTTCTTGTGCAACGATAATTGCTTGATTAAGTGAATCTTTTAAGTCGTTAAAATATTTCAACTTTTCTTCGTTTTGTTTTAAACCATCGGCTAATCGTTCACTTTCTTTGATATTCAGCTCATAGTCTTTGATAATTTGATCCAAAAAGTCATTTACTTCATCTTGATCGTAACCACGCAATTTAACACGAAACTCTTTGTTATGAATATCTAGTGGGGTCAAAGTCATATCCCCAACACCTCCATGTATGTATTATTTTTTTAGAACATCTGCTTCCACTCGGATTTTTCCTTTTTTTGATACTCCTTGAAGTGCATTTAATCTGAATCGCCCATAACTGCGTACAGAAACGATATCATGTTCTGCTACTTCAACATCAGGCTTTTCAGTATTAATCCAATTAAGAACCACCTTGCCTGAGTTCAACAAGTCCTTAACATGCTTTCTAGACAGATTATAAACCCCTGCAATTAAGATATCCAATCTTAACGAACTAACTGAGATTTGAATTTCTTGCCATTCGTCGATAGGTATTATTATCTCAGCTTTTGTTATTTCTTCAAGATGGACCCTCACCTTACCAATAGTTTCAACCTGAATCTTCAAAAAATTAACCATGCTAGCAGCGGTAACAAACTGCCATCGTTCACCATCAGTTACAATATCACCAATCAAATTACGTCTCAATCCAATATGAGTTAATGCACCTAAAATTTGGCTATGCTTAAGCGTTGCAAATTTTAGAGGATATTTTATCCAAATTAGTGCAAGTTCAAAATCAGTCTCATTTGGTTCATAGTATTCCGGATAAAAAAGGACTCTTCGTCGTTCAGCTCCTTGCAATAAGCCATCAGTCTTCATCTTTAAATCTGGTTCGGTATTTAAAAGCATTTGTGCAATATATACCTCACGTGGGTTCAAAAATTCGGTCAATATTGGTCGATACTCAGTCGCTGCTTGTGTCATCAAACTACTGAGTTCATCAATAATCGACGTTTCTTCACTTCTAAAATGTTGATATATCGTTTGCTTATCCATGCTGAGTAATCACACTAAAAGCATCAAAAAGCCAAAAATCGAACTATATACAAAATTAAAACCACTCTGAACAAAGCGCAGCGCGATCAAAGCAACGATTGGAGCAAAACTGATCCCACCAATTAAGGGGACAAATCTATCAAAAAATGAAAGGTAAGGTTCACATATTCTGCCCAAAATATCGGCCAACTTTGAACCCTGAGCTGCGGGAAACCAACTCATTAATACATACACTATAATCGCGAACGAATATAGCTCAAAAATACGATTAATAATTGTTAAAATCATATATATAACTCCTTGAATTAGTTAAAATCCGAATCTGTAAATTCTGACGTAACATTTCCCTCAACGACAAAACCAGCAGGTGTACAAAGAAAAATTTGGTCGCCAATTCTTTGAATTTCGCCATTGATTGCAAAAATAGTTCCCGTTAAAAAATCAACGATCCTTTTAGACTGTTGTTCATCCATCCGCTGAAAGTTTACAACGGCAGCTTGATCACTCAGTAAACGAGTGGCTATAGCCTTGACATCAGAATAAACTCTTGGTTCAAAAAGTGCAATCTTCTTCTCAGACATTGTTCGCCTCTTTCCATCAAGTGAAACAACGTTTTTATTAGTATCAACTTGCGGCGTTTGTTGCTCTTCATATTGATAATTTTCATCTTCATCAAATTGATCATCCGATATTCCAAAAAACTTGCCAAACTTTGCTCCTAAAGCCATTCTTTCACCTCCCAATCATAATTTTACATCTTATTTACGTCGATGACGGAAAAATGGAGGTGTATTCAACCCATCTTCATCATTATCATCTTGTTCTTTCTCAGTATCGGCCTTAAATATATCAAATTTTTTCTTTTCAATATTCCTAAATTCATCTGTTTTTGCTTCAGAAGCTGGATGTTCTTCTACAATTTCACGTCGCAAATCCCAATCTTTTAAGGGATCATTACTCTCAACTTCTCTTGTTACTTCGCTACCATCATTCTTGCGAATATTATTATGTTTAACTTGTGTCGCTCTCGATCCCCTGCTGTTCTGGTTTTTCTTATCAATCCCAGTTGCTATCACAGTCACGACCACTGTATCTTCAAGGTCTTCGTTGATTGAGGTTCCAAAAATAATATTAACATCACTTGTTGCAGCTTGAGCAACGATATCAGAAGCATCTTGTGCTTCAAAGAGGCTTAAATCAGGACCACCTGTAATATTAAGCAGCACTTGCTCTGCCCCATCAATTGAAACTTCCAATAATGGTGAAGAGATTGCTTTCTTTGTTGCATCAGCAGTTCGATTTTCACCGTTGGCCGAGCCAATTCCCATCAAAGCAGAGCCTTGATTTTCCATGACAGTTTTTACATCAGCAAAATCCAAGTTAACATATCCGGGAGAAGTAATTAAGTCTGAAATTCCCTGGACACCCTGGCGCAAAACATTATCAGCTTCCTTGAAAGCCTCCATCATTGGAGTCTTTTTGTCTACAATTTCAAGTAACCTGTTATTTGCAATGATGACTAATGTATCAACATGTTCCTTCATTTGAGCAACGCCCTCTGCTGCAAAACGAGCGCGCTTGGGACCTTCAAAGCTAAATGGTCGTGTAACAACACCTACCGTTAAAGCCCCTTGCTCTTTAGCAACTTTGGCAATAATAGGCGCAGCACCTGTCCCAGTTCCGCCACCCATTCCTGCGGTAACAAAAATCATATCTGCTCCTTTAAGAGATTCGGCTAAAGCCTCTTCACTTTCTTGTGCTGCCTTATCACCAACTTCAGGATTTGAACCTGCTCCTAATCCACGTGTAAGTTTCGGCCCAAGTTGAATTTTTGTCTCAGCCTTTGAACTCGCTAAAGCCTGCACATCTGTATTAGCAACAATAAATTCAACACCTTTTACATCATCAGCAATCATTCGATTTACTGCATTTCCGCCGGCACCACCAACACCAATAACTTTGATTGTTGCTCCTTTGTTTTCATTTGCATCCAGTGAAAATTCCATTGCATTCCCTCCAAATTATTCTCAGTCAAAAAAGGTATTGAAAAAGTTCTTGATTCCCTCAAAAGAACTGCTCTTTTTATTTTTTTGCTTTTTCTGCTCAGTCTCTTTACTATAATCGACCTGTTGTTCTTGTACACCAGCTGCAGTTCTATTTTCAATTTCCGGAGCGCTATCATCCAGAGAAGCCTTGACAACTTTTTCAATCTCGCTTTGCTTAGTCATATATGCAACCAACCCAATCGCTTGCGTAAACGATGGGTGTCGCAATCCCATTTGTTGCGGGATAAATAATTTAATATTTGTATCAAAGATGTCCTCTGCTAGTTCCTTAATACCTGGCAGCGCAGCAACACCACCAGTAATAACAATGCCTCCTGGAAGTTTTAGCGCATCAATTCCTTGTAACACATTTTTAAGCTTTGTAAAGATCTGCGTCAATCGTGCTTCAATAATCTCACTCAAGTATTCTCCACTAATTTGAACAGCGTCAGCCTTGCCAACCACTTCTACCGAAAAAACATCATCTTTCGATGCTAAATAACTGGCAGCATATCCAAAATTACGCTTAATCTTTTCAGCATTCTCAAGCGACGTATTTAGAACAACGGAAATATCCTTGGTAACGAACTTCCCGCCTTCTTGATCAACATATGTATACTTTAACTTATGATCATGTACAACTGCTGCCGTTGTTTGACCGCCACCTAAATCAATTAAAACTGCCCCAAAATCTTGTTCGCCATCACTAAGTGCCTGTGTCGCAAGTGCCAAAGGTGCAACGACTATGTTCTTAACAACAAGTCCCGCACGCTCAACACACTTAACAGTGTTATGTAAAACCGTCTTTGGTCCAGTATATAAAACACCACTCATTTCAAGACGAACACCGACCATTCCGCGAGGATCCTTAATTCCATCAAATCCGTCAACCGTAAATTCATTAGGAATAACATCAATAATATCTCGTTCTGGTGGCAACTTTTGAATAAGTGCTGCCCTTGTTACATGATAAACGTCAGTACTATCGATTTCCTTAGAATTTCCATTACCATCACCGACAGCTATTATTCCATTGCATGGAACAATTTCTAAGAGATTAGCCGGTATACCAACTGTTATTTCTGAAATTTGAATATTCGCTTTTTGTTCCGCTTGATCAATTGCTGCTTTAATTGCATCTACAGCCCTGTCAATGTCAACAATGACCCCACGGCTCAACCCATCAGAACGCTCACTGCCTACTCCAATAATATTAAGTTGTCCCTTGACAAATTCTGCTACGATTACTTTGATCGAAGTAGTTCCAATATCAAGTCCAACATAAATTCCTGAATTATCCATTGGTTGAGCTCCCTTCTAAAAATAAAATTAACTAATATTTACTCAAACTAACAACTAGAATTTTACCACAACACTTAGCATTTATACACTTTTCAAGCTTTTTTATTGTACAAATTATTAATTTTTTTATTTTAATTCTGTTGAATATGCACCGACTTCAAAATTTATTTTAATTTTTCCAGTTGCTTTGGCTTTAATTTGTGAATAATATTTCATTTTTCCTGAAAAGGTTGGGAGTGTCGCAATGATTTCGTTTCCATCATTCATGTAAACCTTAATCCTCTCTGGATTAACAGAATCAGGAGCTGCATGAATTTCCGAAATACCTGTTAATAAACTTGTTGCCAGTTTATTCATCTCCTTTGCTAATAACTTAGTTTCAGAAGAAGTTTTAAAATTTGAGAAAACTGGTAAATTGCCTTCAGGTGACGTCCGTTGTACAATTGAAGCGTTTCCCTTACTATTCAACGCATAATAATTATTACTTATTAACAAATATCCAACAACTTTTTCCTTGGAAATTTGGATATTAACACTTCTATCTTTCAACACAAAACTAACATTTTTAACTTCACTAATATCATTTTTGATCTGTCCAGCTGCCTTTTTTTCTTCCAAGTATACTTGCAGCAGATAATCATTTGTTTTGATTCCGCTGGCCTTCTTAATCGCTTCTTGTGTAGCTTGATCCACCCCAGTAACATTTACTTCTTTAACTTTGCTGATTGGTAAAATAAAATAAAATGAAATTATAGTAATGAAACCAAAAAAGATTAAATTAATAATCATTTTCTTATGCAAGAGCATTTTTCTTTGCTTGACCAATTTAGGCAATTTATTACCCATCCGCTTTTTTTTAAAATCTTTCTTTTTCAAAGCCGCCTTATGTCTCTTTTTTTGAGCTTGTTCCCAAGGTGTCAGAGGTTGGTTACTATTTTTTTCTCTGCCAAAAAAATTATTTAATCTAAATTTCATACCAACCTCCATTAATTTCTAATTATTGGTAATCAAATCTGTCAGCACTCTTTCAATTCGCTTAGATGAATCTGGAATGCCAGCCTTCCTAGCTTCTTTCGCAATTTGACTTCTTTTTTCATCATCTCTCATCAACTCGTTGACTTCATCTGCCAATGTTTGACCACTTAGTACATCTTCCTTAATCATTATCGCTGCATCTATGTCAGCAAGACTACGTGCATTATAAGTTTGATGATCATGTGTTACATTGGGACTTGGAATCAATATTGAAGGGATTCCCAATACAGTTATTTCAGCCAGACTTGTTGCCCCTGATCGGCCAACTATTAAATCAATTTCGGGTAAAATCGCCGGCATATCCTGAATATACGGCTTAATCACAATGTTGTTTAACTGTTTTTCTCCAATTTCACTTTTTATTTTCTCATAGTAGATACTGCCTGTCACAAATAAAACCTGGAATTCATTCGTGTCAAACAAAGCAAATGCATCCATTGCAGCTTCATTGATACGCCGAGCACCTCTTGAACCACCAAATATCAATACTGTCTTTTTGTTCTCCGATAGGCCCAATTCAGCTAATCGTCCGGTTGGTTTAATATCAGCTACTTGTTGTGCCCGCGGATTTCCCGTAAAGACAACTTTTTGACTTGGAAATTCTGTTTTAGCAGCTTCAAAACAAATTCCAATTTTATCTACAAAATGACTTAAGAATTTGTTTGTCACTCCTGCAATGCTATTTTGTTCATGAATGAATGTTGGAATATGCAATTGCGATGCAGCATAAACAACTGCCCCACAAACATAACCACCAGTACCCACGACAACATCAGGTTTGAATTCTCTAATTATTTTCTTAGCTTCATGAACACTTTTTAAAAATAAATAAATAGTCTTAAAATTTTGCAACGATAAAGAACGTTTAAATCCTTGAATTTCAATCGTCTTAAAATCAATTCCTGCATTCGGAACAATTTTACTTTCCAGCCCTTTATTCGTTCCGACATACAGAAATGAACTACGAGTGTCATCTTTTTTTAAAGTCTCAATTAATGCTAGCGCCGGATAGATATGTCCACCCGTGCCGCCGCCAGATATTAGTAAGCGCACTATCTTACATCTCCAATTCTTTCTTTAAATCTTCGATTGCTTGAATAAACATATCTCCTCGCACTTCAAAAGTTGGATACTGATCCCAACTTGCACAAGCCGGTGAAAGTAAGATCACATCATTCTCCTTACTCATATCGTACGCAATCGGTACTGCAGTCTTAACATTTTCAGTTTTAACGATTTGTTTAACTCCTGCCTGCTTTGCCGCTTGTGCAACTAGATTACCAGTTTCACCAAATACAATTATTCCCCGCAGGTTTTTAAAATATGGAATCAACCTTTCAAACGTAAAACCCCGGTCCAAACCGCCGGCGAGCAGCACTACTGGATTGTTAAAACCAGCCAATGCCTTTTCTGTTGCTTCCATATTAGTTGCTTTTGAGTCATTATAGATTTTACGTTGATTAATCGTTGTAACATATTGCGTACGATGTCTAACACCTGAGAAGGTCTTCAGAACTTCCACAATATTTTTATTCTCTTGGCCCATTAATTTTACAACAGTAATAGCTGCAAGTGCATTCTCAATATTATGTTCACCCGGAATCTTGATTTCAGATGCGAGCATGATCTTTTCTTCTCTAAAATAAAGCCAACCATCCTTTTCGTAAGCCCCTGCTTTGCTGGTGCCCTTTCGAGAAAAAGGAACAATTGTTGCATTTGATTGTGTACTTAACTTGCGCCATTCTTCTGAATCCCAATTAACAACAAAGTAATCAGCTTTTGTCTGATTCTTTGTAATATTCATCTTTGCTTTAATATAATTCGCGCGCGTTCCATGGTAATCTGTGTGGGCCTCATAAATATTAGTCAGTACTGCTACATGTGGGCGAAGTTTTGTTGCTCCTAACAATTGAAAGCTTGATAATTCTGTGACCATCACATCTTTCTTAGTCGCCTTTTGTGCTACCAAAGTTGCAGGAATACCAATATTTCCCGCAACATATGCCTCTCCATCTTTTCTTCCTTGATTAAGCATCAATGAAATAAGAGTGGTTGTAGTAGTCTTACCATTTGTTCCTGTCACACCAATCATTTGCGCATCCAAAATTTCATATGCTAATTCAGGTTCGGTAATAATCGTAAATCCACGTCTTACAGCTTCTGCAATCAACACATTACTATAAGGAATTCCAGGATTCTTTACAATCAAATCTGTGTCATCTAAAAGTGAAAGCGGATGGCCTCCTGTTATTACTTTGATTCCTTCAGCCTGTAAGTTATCTACAATATTTTGTGGTGCTTTTTTTAAATCATTCACAGTTACTTTTGAACCTAATTTGCAAAGAAGCTTTGCAGAATTAATTCCACTTTTTCCCAACCCAACAACTAACACTTTTTTATTCTTATAAGTTGTTGTTGTTTTCATAACAGCTATCCCTTTTCTAATAAAAATTTAAAGTATTACTATAAGGCTCAAGATACTTGCGCCCAGACCAATTAACCAAAAAGTTATATCTATGCGCCACTCACTCCAACCACTCAATTCAAAATGATGATGAATTGGGCTCATCTTGAAAATACGCTTTCCAGTTAATTTAAATGAAGCAACTTGCAACATTACACTTGCAGTTTCTATCACAAATATAATTCCAATTACAAGTAATGATAGTTCATGATGTAATAATAATGAGACTGCTGCCAATGCACCTCCTAAGGCCAACGACCCCATATCTCCCATAAATATTTTTGCAGGTTTATGGTTAAATAATAGAAAAGCAAAGAGTGCACCAATAACTGCTAAGCAAAAGAGCAAAACATCACTTTGCCTTTGATTAGCCGCAATTACAGCATATGTTCCAAAAGCTATTATAGCTTGTCCTGCTACAAGTCCATCAATTCCATCTGTCAGATTTACCGCATTTGAAAATCCAACAAGCCAAAAAACAACAAAAAACACAAACAGAAAACCAATATTAATCTCATTACCAAAAAAATGCAATGCAAGTGGAAATCTCTCATGCCAGTACACAGCAGTGAAGATCAAGCCACCAATTATTTGACCAAGCAGCTTCTGCCAAGCTTTTAATCCTTCATTTTGCTTCTTCCACAACTTGATAGAATCGTCCCAAAATCCTAATATTCCATATAGTAACAAAATGAAGTCTAATACCAGTAATCTGGCACTCAACTGTCTATAGATAACAGGAATTACAATTGCAGTTAATAATATCGCAATATTAAAAACAAAGCCTCCCATTGTTGGTGTTCCTGCTTTTTTTTCATGCCACTTTGGTCCCTCTTCACGAATCATCTGTCCTTGTTTTTTCTGATGTGCATAATCAATAAAGACCGGTAAAAAAATTAATGTTATTAAAAAACTAACTATTATAGTAAGAACCATTTCAATTGAATTCATCTAATTTCCCTGCTCCTTTAAATCGAGTGCTTTTCTTGCTTCCTCAACATCATCAAAATGGTGCTTTGTTTCTCCAATAATTTGATAATCCTCATGTCCTTTTCCAGCAATCAAGATAATGTCTTGTGGCTTTGCCATTGCAACGGCGAAATTAATTGCTGCACGTCTATCAATAAATGTTGGAATTTCCACTAGTTCAGGAACACCTACGAGCATCTCATCGATTATTGTTTGTGGATTTTCTGAACGCGGATTATCTGATGTAAAAATGGGATAGTCACTATGCACAACGGCAATTTTAGCCATTTTTGGTCTCTTCAACTTATCACGATCTCCACCGCAGCCAACTACACAAAAAACTTTGCCCTTTGCAAAATCATTGATTGTCTCTAAGGCATTCAATAATCCATCCGGTGTGTGCGAATAGTCTATAATTGCAGATACTTTGCTTTCAGAGGTAATCAACTGCAATCTTCCCCTGACACCTGGAAATTGCTCAAGCGCCGTAATTACACTTTCAGAGTCTATTCCACAGGCATATGCAGCTGCAAATGCAGCCAAGATATTGTAGACATTAAATAAACCCACCATTTTGACACCTAGATGAAATTTCTCGCCAAAAACAATTAAATCAAAATCAGTTCCTTTGCTATGAATTTCAATATTTTCCGCCTTGATCATTGCCTCTTTTTTAATTCCATAAGTCAAAACCTCAGCAGCAGTATCCGCTGCAAATTGTTCGCCAATTGGATCATCAATATTCAATACCGCCACTTTAGGATTTCCAGAGTGTGTGTACTTGTTTCCTAGTTGTGAAAACAATAAGCTTTTTGCATGTGCATAATTTGCCATTGTCTTGTGATAATCCAGATGATCCTGTGTCAAATTAGTAAAGACCGCAACATCAAAATCAATTCCCCACACTCTTCCTTGAATCAATGCAATTGAAGAAACCTCCATTGCAACCGTGCTGACACCCTTTTCAACCATCTTATTTAAAGTACGCTGCAAAGTAATAATGTCAGGAGTTGTATTCTTGGTTTTTAAAATTTCATCATCAATTTTTCGGTACATCGTGCCAATCAATCCGGTTTTTTCACCTAGATTACGGAAAATTGCTTCTATAATGTGGGTGACTGTTGTCTTTCCATTTGTTCCCGTTACTCCAACTATTCGAAGTGATTGGCTCGATGTTTCATAAAAAAAGCTACTCAAAATTGCCATCGCTTTGTTAGTATTTTGAACATATACAACTGGTACCGAAACTTCGTCCAGTTCTTCTTGTGCAATGATCATTGCCGTACCCTTTTTTATCGCTTCTTGTACCAATTCGTGTCCATCAACTTTTGCTCCTTTAATCGCAACAAAAATACTCCCCGTAATAACTTCGCGTGTATCTTGTGTCAGTAAAGAAACCGAAAAATCTTCAAACTTTTCAGGTACTACTTTTTTAAATTTTAAACTCTTAATCAATCTGCTCGCTTGCATAAATTCACCATACTATCCCTATTTAAGCTTTACCATAATATTTGTAGTTCCATCCAATGATTTATTGGCAGCCAGGCTTTGTTCACTGACATAGCCTGAACCTTCAATATCAAAATTAATTCCTAGTAGTTTGCCAAGTTTCACGACATCACTTCTAGACCATCCCGTCAAGTCAGGCATCACCTTTTCCCCATCTGTCATTAAAATTATTCGTTCTCCAGACAAAGAGGTGCTTCCAGCTGTTTCTGATTGTGCCGTGATTTTATTACCATTCCCAACTTCTGTAACTAATAATCCAGCATTTCGTAACGTAGCTTTTATACTTGTAGCATTCTTACCTATATAATTTTTTATTGCAATTTGTGTATTACTTGCAGTTTGTCCAGAATTTTCGTCGAGTGCACGTTTTAAGAGCGGATTAAACACGCTGGCTAACATCTGGCCTGAAGTTCCACCAGCAAAAGTTGTTGGTTGCTTCATAGTGATGTACAAAATATATTTTGGATTATTTGCAGGTGCCACTCCTGCGACAGAGAAAATATAATTCATTTCTCCTTTGAGATATCCTGTTCCTGTACTATCGCCAATTTGTGCAGTCCCAGTCTTCACCCCAATCCGGTACCCATCAATTTTAAAAGCACTCCCTGTACCATTTTGATTATAAACAACATCTTGCATCATACTCAACACTTTTTTTGCGGTTGAGGCTTTAATCGGATGTCCTACAACTTTTTTGTTAAATTTGTAAACTGTTTTTCCATTATTAGGATTCACAATTTTTCGAACTAACTGTGGCTTTACCATTTTACCATTATTAGTGATTGCTGAAAATGCTTGAAGCATCTGAAATACTGTTACAGTTATTCCCTGTCCGTATGCAGTATTCGCTTGGTCAATCGGATATTTATATTCTATACTACCCTTAGCCTCATTTGAAAGCCCTGAATTTGTCGACTTCAATAATCCAAAGCGTTTAATATATTTCAGCCAACTCTTGGCTCCCATCATTTGTTCTAAATGTGCCATTCCGACATTAGACGAGCGAATAAAGGCATCACGATAAGTGATATTGCCCCATCCACTTGGATACCAATCACTCACTGTCTGTCCATTAATCTTATAAGTTCCCGATTTATAAGTTGCATTTGCATTGTATTTTCCACTATTGATTGCCGCTGCCATCGTCAAAATTTTTATAGTGGAACCAGGTTCAAATCCATCTTCCACTAGGGTGTCACGCCACATGTCGCTCAACCCAGTCTTGGTTTGCGCATTAAAAGTCGGCCGTTGAGTTGCAGCAACGATTGCACCTGTTTTTGCATTCATCAAAACAGCATTCATTTCTTTTGCATGATACTTACTTTGTGCTTGCGACATCAAGGTCTCTAAGTAAGTTTGCAGCCTTGAGTCCAAGGTTGTATAAACATTATTGCCATTTTTGGCCTTCCTAGATTTTATTTTTGAACCAGGAATAGGTGTTCCTTTAATATCCTTCTCAAATTTTTTTACTCCATTTATACCTGTCAACAATTTATTATATTGACTTTCAAGTCCCATGACGCCAGTTATTTTTCCATTATTATTCTCAGCAATCCCTATTAACTGAGAAGCAAAAGTCCCGTTAGGATAGAGTCGAGCTTGCGCTTCTGTAAAGTTAATTCCCTTTATGTTAGCAGCTTCAATCTTATTTTTAGTTTCAAGTGAAATGTTTTTTCCGGCGTTTCCAAGTTCTACTTGGTATGTATCTTGATTCTCTGGATTCAAAGCTTTCTTAACTTGTGCATATGAAATTGATAAATTTTTGCTTAAAACCCTTGCTGCTTTATCTTTATCCTTATCAGCCAAATATTCTCTTTTTCCAAATGCTACGGCGGTTTTTGATAAAACTATGTAAATTGTATAAGTTGAAGTATCTTCTGCAATTGGTTGATTATCAGCATCATAAATCGTTCCACGCTGGGCCTTTATCTCAGTCTTACTGGCATACAGCTTAGCTACACTTTTTCTCAAATTCACATGATCCACAGATTGAAAAATTGCAATATAAAAAAAACGACCGATAAACATTGCGAAAATGATTGCAACGCTAAAGAAAATCCATCGACCGAATCGTTTCCTATTTTGCTGTCTTCGCTTTATTGTTTCTCGTCCATTTTTTTTAATCATTTTGAAACATTCCTTATTGAATTATCATTTATGGTTAAACCTGCATCTTGTGCAACCTTCATTAACCTACTTTTGTTTGAAAGTTCACTAACTTCTTGTTTTGTATTAACATTATCGTTTTGAATCTCGACAATTTTTTGATTCACATTCTGTAATTTATATTGAGTACTTGAAAGGCTCACCTTGGAAGACACCACAAAAATCATCATTCCCATGAATAATAGACTCAATAATATTGCACTCATAATTTCAAATCCTGAAAATGGTACTCGAGTGCTTTTTACTTTTGGTTGTTTCTTATGTATTGGTGCTGTTTGTTCTTGTCGTTTAGGGAGTGTTGTTTCTAATTGTCTTGCGGTATTTTGTGCCATTTTCTTCACATCCTTTATTATCTTTTTATTCTTTCAATCACTCTCAATTTTGCAGAATGCGCTCGATGATTGTTAAGTAGTTCTTCTTCACTCGGTAGAATCGGCTTTCGTGATACTAATTTAAACTTCGGCTGTAATTCATCGGGAATCACTGGCAAGCCTTGTGGGATATCCTGCACTTCACTCTTTTCCTTGAAGATTGACTTAACTAGTCGATCTTCAAGCGATTGAAACGTAATGACACTAATTCTTCCGCCAATCTCAATCAGTTCCAAAGCTTCTTCCAATGACTGTTCCAGCGCCCCAAGTTCATCATTAACGGCTATTCTAATTGCCTGAAAAACCTTTTTTGCTGGATGTCCACCTGTACGCCTTGCCCTGGCAGGAATCGACTCTTTTATCAGTTCAACCAGTTGACCAGTTGTTTCAATTCGAGCAACTTGTCTCTCTTTTTCTATTCTTCTAGCAATCGATTTAGCATATTTTTCCTCGCCATATCTAAAGAAAATACGAACTAACTTTTCATATGACCATTCATTAACAATCTTTTCAGCGGTCAATTCTTGAGCCTGATCCATTCGCATATCAAGCTTAGAATCATAACGATAGCTGAATCCGCGCTCTGCATTATCAAACTGTGGTGATGAGACTCCTAAGTCATATAAAATCCCATCTACGCTAGTAATACCCTCCGCTAATAATTTTGCATTAAGAAACCTGAAATTTGCTTTTACGAAGGTAACCTTTCCAGAAATCAACTCGTCTTTAAACCTGTTCTGATTGTATGTAATGGCTGTTTGATCTTGATCAAAGGATATGAGATGTCCCTCTTCAGAAAGCTTAGAAACAATTAATCCACTATGTCCGCCACCACCTAAAGTACAGTCAACATAGATACCATTTTGTTTAATTGCTAATCCTTCTACTGCTTCATTCAATAGAACAGTTGTATGTCCAAAGTCTGCCACGTTAATCCCCCATTATTAAAGACCAAAATCAATCATATTTTCAGCAATTTCATCAAAGTTAGTTTCTGCTTCTGTCGAGAAGTCATCCCACCGTGCTTCAGACCATATTTCAAATCTGTTTGAGACGCCCACAACAACACACTTTTTATCAAGTGAAGCATGACTGCGAAGTGACTTTGGAATACTTACTCTTCCTTGCTTATCAAATTCACACTCAGTAGCTGCGGAATAAAAAAATCTTACAAATGAACGGGCATCTTTTTTTGTGAGTGGAAGTTTCTGCAGCTTTTCTTGCAAAATGTTCCATTCAGATTCAGGGTATCCAAATAAACAGCCATCCATTCCACGCGTTATTACAAAGACTTCGCCTAAATCTTCACGAAACTTTGAAGGAATAATCAAGCGCCCCTTCTCATCAATTGCGTGCCGATATTCACCCATAAACATGTAAGACACCCCCTTGACACTACTATATTTTGATACTACCACATTTCCCCACTTCACACCACTTTTTCACCCACAAATTACCACTTAATTATTAAATTCTCTTTTCAACCTCTAAAACAACTTTTTAATAGACAAAAACTTTCGTAATTAGAAAATTCTTCAATGCATTAAGATACTAAAAAAGCTGTCTCAAACAATTAAGTTTGAGACAGCTTTTGAAACCAATAAATCTTATATGCTAAGAATAAATAATGGGATAAATAAGCCATATACCGCAAGTCCACAAAAACGAAAATATGATTTAAAAAACACACGATAGATTATTTCGCCTTCAATATATGCATACACCAGAGTCATCATAATTCCTAGTAAGCCTAATCCAAAAAACAAGAACGGGATTACTGATAATTCCAGTTGTGTTAGTGAGGTCATAAAAATACAATATATCACCGGAATAATCATTAAATAAGGTATTCTAAGCTTTCTTCGAATTTTCCTAGGCAAAAATTTCTTCAGAATTACTAAAGACAAAAATACAATTAGAATTAGCAGTAACTGATAATACCATGTCATCTCAATCACCTATGCCCTTACTCCCGTAATAAAAAAGTATCATGCAACGCATTTACTGCTACTTCTAAATCGGCTGCCTTAACTAGCACCCAAATTGTTGTATAGCTATCTGTTGTTTGCAAGATTTCAATATCATGACTGGCCAGAGCCGTTACAATTCTTGCTGCTATTCCAGGTGTACCCATGATTCCAGCACCTACAATCGACACTTTCGCACAGTTTTCTACCAAGGTATGAACAATCTTTTTACTCTGAAGCAATTCCTTAGCTAGTTCAGATTCTTCATGGTTTAAGTTGAAAACCACTTTTTCAGGTAAAATATTAATGAAATCAACACTCAAATGATTATCTGCCAATAAGTTAAATACCTGATCAGCTGAAAGATTCTCTGTTAAAACACTGAATTGAGTCAACCCAACTTGATGAGCAATTCCTGTGACGCTCCGATAATCTTGTAAGGCAAGGTTCTTATCCGAAATTAGTGTTCCTAATTCGTCCACTCCGTCCCAAGTTGAACGAATTCTCAATGGGACATGCGCTTGCTGTGCAATTTCAACAGCCCGCGGATGAATAACTTTTGCCCCTTCATGTGCCATATTTGCAACTTCTTCATAGCTCACATTTTTTAAAAATTTAGCTTTCTTTACAAGCCGTGGGTCGCCAGTCATCATTCCAGAAACATCAGTAAAAATATCAACTCTTTTAGCTGATAAAGCTGCCCCCAAAAGTGCAGCCGATGTGTCACTACCACCTCTGCCTAGAGTTGACATATGACCTTCTCTCGAAAGTCCTTGGAAACCAGCCACGATCACTACATCATTTTCAGAAAAGGCTTTATTGATATTTTCGGTTTTAACATCTAAAACCTTAGCATTTTGATAATCATTGTTAGTCCTAAAGCCAGCATCTGGACCAGTCATTGCCGCTGCAGAAATGCCCTCTTTTTTTAATAACTGTGTAAATACAGCAGTTGAGATAATCTCACCAACTGAGACAATCATATCTAATTCACGTGCTGACAAACTCGTTTGATCTGCATCTACAAGATTCAAGAGCGAATCTGTGGCATACGGTGCCCCTTTTCTTCCAATTGCAGAAACAACCACTACCACTTTATACCCTTTCTCTAAGGCATAACGCACATGTTCAAGTGCCTTGTGCCGTGCCTTATCATCTTGGACCGATGTCCCACCAAATTTTTGTACCATGATCTCCATTACTCTTTACCTCGTTTCGCTTCAATTGTCGTCGCTATTAAATTACAAATAAATGAAATTTTGTTACTAGATTTACTCATTCAATTATAATTGTTAGTTTATGTAAATTCAATTTGTTTTAGAAAGTCTTTGTATACATAGTTTCCAACAAAGACCGTTTGACACAATTCACAGTAAAAAGTATAGTATATTGTAAAGCTTATACGAAAGGTGAATTTTGTTGTGGCAAAGAAGAAAAAATCACGATTTCAAAAAATTACAATGGTAGTTGTTTGGCTGATGATTGTTGTTACTTTAGGTACCGTAGTTCTTAGTGCAATCTTCTCAGTAATGGGATATTAGTTATTAGAACTCCATAAAAATATATACTAAATCCAAAAAAGGGACGCGTTAATACGTGTCCCTTTTTTTTGGATACATTTATATTGAATTAGCTTGTGAGCTAGCTATAAATATTCTATTCTTAGTTCCTTTTGAAGTTCTAGGAACCCACGCCTGCATATATACAAATTTTTTTAATCCACTCATCAGTATTTTCTGTTGGTGCAACTCTACCGTTAATCAATTGGTTTACATACGGTTTAGAAAGACCAAAATGATCGGCTATATCAGACTGCGAACTCGGTTTTAGTTTCATCCGTTTATTTCTTTTTAGACTTAATAATATTGCATCCGTAAGATCATACTCCACTTTAACCACTCCAATTCACTAATAAATTATCTAACTTATTTGACGATTACCACATCTTATTATAGAATCAATCAGTAATATCAAAATAATTTTCCCTAACTAATGTATCAATTTTATTTTCTACATTATGTTAATAGGTAAATTATACTAACTTATACGTTAGATTTCAATTGTTTTTATAACTTTTTAGTTATATTAAATTTATTGGGAGTTTTAAAATGTATACATTAGAAGTAATTAAGCAACTTGCTAAAGAAAGAAATATTTCCGTTTATGAACTTGAAGAAATATTAGGGTTTGGAAGAAATACGATTTATCAATGGTCACATCGAACACCATCTATTGAGCGCGTCAAAAAAGTCGCTGATTATTTTGGGGTTTCCTTAGATTACTTAACTGGTCGAAGTTCTAAAAAAGATATAAGCAAAATTGATTTAGCAACTGTTCCCGATGGCGTACTTACATTTGAAGGGAAAGAAATTCCTGAAGACGAACTTGAAATAATTCGTCATCTATTGCGAAACAAGCCTTCAAAATAAGCGAGGTGTGTAGCCCATTGGAGGAATTATTAAAATTAGCAAAAAAAGAGCATATTAAAATTATTTGGACGCAGGAACTTGCTCCCACAACTCCACCCGTTGCTATTTATAATCTAAGAAGTATTATCATGAATTCTAATTGGCATAACCCCAATCAATTCATTTTTCAGTTGGCACATGAATTAGCTCATTTAATTTATGGGGATCCACTTGATCTCTATTTATATAATCAAACCCCTGCACAAAAATTTAAAATTGAGTCAAAAATTAATGATTATGCGTTGCAAATTATATTTAATTTGTATAATGAAATCCCCTACAGTGAGATCAACATTGTATCCTTTATGCAAAAATATGAGATTCCGGCGCATTTAGAAAATCGCGTCCGTTTCTTGATTGGCGAGAGTGTGTTGTAAATATATAAAATTCAAGATTACACAAGGGATTCTCCTTTATTCAGGACACTATTTAAAATGTAAAGCAAAAAAATCTGGCATTAACTGATTTTCATCAGCTAATACCAGAACTTTTTTATTCTAAATAAATATACTCCATAAGTCAAAACTCTCCGTCTAACTTCGAATTACTCATAGCAAAGTGCCTGCTATGTTCGTAATTTCGAGTAGTACTCAAATTTTCCCGACCTTGTACTGCCTATCTATATTAGTAATTTGTGTTAATATTCAAGCTCTCTTACTTTATAGCACAATTTCTTTTACACGTATTAACGACGTCTTTCAGGAATACGAGCTGCTTTACCATGCAATGCACGCAAGTAATACAACTTAGCACGACGTACACGTCCTTGACGAATTACTTCAATCTTTTCAACACGTGGTGTGTGAACTGGGAATGTACGTTCAACACCAATTCCACTACTAATCTTACGAACTGTATAAGTTTCGCTGACACCTTCACCACGGCGTTTGATAACTACACCTTCAAAAATCTGGATACGTTCACGTGTACCTTCAACGATTCGAGCATGAACACGAACAGTATCTCCAGGACGGAAATCCGGAATATCGCTACGCAACTGAGATTCTGTAATTTTTTTGATTAATGGGTTCATTTTATTTCTTCCTTTCGCCAACATTCTTGTCTCTCAACAGCGGAATATCGTTAATGTGGCGTATAGCCGTCAATAATCTTATCATATCGTAAAAGTATTATCAAGTTCTTAATTCTCAAGTTTGTTCTTTATATCTTTTAATATCTTTTGTTGTCGTGCAGTCAATTTTAATTTTGCAAGTAAGTCCGATCTTCGTAAATAAGTTCGCTTCAGAGACTCATATTCTCTCCACTCAGCAATTTTTTGATGATTTCCACTAATAAGTACCTCTGGGACGTTCATTCCTCTATATGACGCGGGTCTTGTATATTGTGGATACTCCAATAAACCACTTGAAAATGAATCTCCCGGCGCAGACTCTTCGTTGCCTAAGGTTCCCTGCAATAATCTGGTAGTAGCATCAATTATCACCATAGCTCCCAGTTCTCCGCCAGTCAGAACATAGTCTCCTAGTGAAATCTCATCAGTAACTCTCTCCCTGATTCTTTCATCATAGCCTTCATAGTGGCCACAAATAAATGTTAAATGCTCTTTTGCAGATAGCTCCTCTGCCACTTTCTGATTGAATTGTCTTCCTGCTGGATCAAGCAAAATTACATTCCCTAATCCTTCATTTTTTGTTTCAACATAATCCAAAGCATCAAAAATTGGCTGTGCTTGTAATAACATTCCAGCACCACCCCCATAAGGATAATCATCGACATGTCGCTGATTGTTGCTTGTAAAATCACGATAATTTGTAATATCAACATCAATGATTTTACTCTCAATCGCCTTACCAACAATAGATGCTTCCAAAGGGCCCTTGAACATTTCCGGAAATAGACTTAAAATATCAATCTTCATTAATCATCCAACCCATCTAACAAATCAACAATTATACTTCCACTTGCAATATCAACTTTTTTTACAACATCATGGATAGCTGGCAACAGAAGTTCTTTTCTACCAGCCCTTTTAATAATCCAAACATCATTGGCACCCGGACTGAGTATCTCACTAACTATCCCAATCTCATTTAATTCTTCATCGAATACCTTTAAACCGATAATTTGATGATGATAAAAATTATTGTCTGTAAGTTTCTGTTGCTGTTCTTCTTTAATTGCTAATTTAAGTCCCTTAAACTTCTCAACTAAATTAATATCTTGGTAATTCTCAAAAGACAGTAAATAAAATTGCTTTACTCTACGGACCGTAATTATTTTTAGTGCAAGTTCTTTGTCAGGCCTTAGTAGATACAGCAGTTTACCCTTTTGAAAGCGTTCATCTGCAAAATCAGTAATTACTTTAATCTTCACTTCCCCGTGTATTCCATGAGTATTAATAATCTGTCCCACTTCATAAAAGCTCATTATTTCACCTCTTTAAAAAAAAGAAAACCCCTGAATAAAACATCACTGCTTCATCTAAAGGGATTCACTAATTATATACAATTCTTAATCAAACATGCACTATAGTCCAATTATTATAAACCAATCAACTATTAGAGCACATAAGTTAAGTTTACAATTAAGGGTCTTTTTATATGCAATAAGTTTTATTATTTGCTGAACTTTGCATCATGAAACTTCTTCATGACACCATTCTTTGAAAGAATATTACGTACTGTATCTGAAGGTTGTGCACCGTTGCTCAACCAGTTCAAAATATTCTCTTCCTTAAGTGTAACACTTTCAGGTTCTGTTAATGGATTGTATGTTCCAACTGTTTCGATGAAACGACCATCACGTGGTGAACGTGAATCTGCAACAACGATACGGTAAAATGGACGCTTTTTAGAACCCATACGTTTTAAACGAATCTTAACTGACATTAACTACACCTCCTATTAACTTTCTTAACGTTAATAATATAACAGTAATTCAGCTTGGTGTAAAGGATTATTTCTTGACAGACACAAAAAAATTTATTTCTTACGCTTTTTATTCTTTAGGCGCTTAAGTTTGCGTTTCTTATTCTTTCGTGCCATCGAATTCATTGACATCTTTGCAAGCTTGCCTGATAATCCGTTACCAAACATTCCTTCCATTCCTTCAAAGTTTCCTTTAGAGACTTTCCCCATCATTTTCTTCATTTCATTAAACTGCTTTAACATTCTATTAACTTCATGAATTGGACGACCTGACCCAGCCGCAATTCTTCTTCGGCGGCTAGGGTTGAATAAATCAGGATTCTCGCGTTCCTCGTTAGTCATTGAATATACTACAGCTTTAAGATGATCAATATCTTTAGGATCCACCTTCAAGTTTTTGATTGCTGGATTATTTGCCATCCCAGGAATCATTTTTATGACGTCTTCCATTGGTCCCATTTTTTGAACTTGTTCCATTTGGTCAATAAAATCATTGAAATCAAAGCTATTCTCACGCATCTTCTCTTGCATTTGCTGAGCTTTTTTTTCATCAAAATCTTGCTGTGCCTTTTCAATCAAGGTCAGCATATCACCCATTCCTAAGATACGTGAGGCCATTCGATCTGGATAGAAAACATCCAAATCTGTCATTTTTTCACCCTGACCAATGAACTTGATAGGCTTGCCAGTAACTGAACGAATTGATAATGCAGCACCACCACGAGTATCACCATCTAATTTGGTTAATACAACCCCCGTGACGTCCAACTGTTCGTTGAATCCCTTGGCAACTTCGACTGCATTTTGACCTGTCATTGCATCAACCGTCAGCAAAATTTCGCTAGGTTGTGCTAATGTCTTGATTTGAGCAAGTTCATCCATCAGCAACTCATCAATTTGCAAACGACCAGCTGTATCAATCAATACATAATCATTTTTCTTTTCAGCAGCTACTTCCAACCCTTTTTTAACAATTTCAACTGGTGAAATATCAGTTCCCAAAGAGAAGACTGGAACATCAATACCCTTGCCTAAAATTTCCAATTGGTCAATCGCTGCAGGTCTGTAAATATCTCCCGCAATCATCAATGGACGAGCATTCTTTTCATTCTTTAACTTTAAAGCTAATTTACCTAAGGTCGTTGTCTTACCAGCACCCTGGAGACCCACCATCATAATAACTGTTGGAATCTTATCAGACTTGTTTAACGCGACGGCTTCTTCGCCCATAACTTTTGTTAATTCATCATTAACAATCTTTACAATTTGCTGTGCGGGAGTTAAACTCTCGAGCACCTCCGCTCCAATTGCACGAGTTCTAACTGTCTTAACAAAATCTTTTACCACTTGGAAGTTCACATCGGCTTCGAGTAATGCAAGCCTAATCTCACGCATAACCTCTCTTACATCGGCCTCACTAATCTTACCTTTTTTTCGAAGCTTGCCAATTGCATTTTGGAGTCGCTCTGTTAATCCTTCAAATGCCACTTAATCCACCAACTTTCATTCTTCTAATTCTTCTAATTTTTCAACTAATTTGTTTAAAACTTCATCATCTGGATAATTCTTCTGGACATAACTTTGAAGTTCATCAGTCCGCTGACTTTGATCTTGGAAATTTCGCAATAAATGAAGTTTCTTTTCATAAGACTCAAGAATCGTTTCCGTTCTTCTTATATTATCATATACAGCCTGTCGCGAAATCTGATAATTTTCGGCAATTTCCCCCAGCGAATAGTCATCTCGATAATACAAAGCAATATACTCCATTTGCTTACTAGTCAAAAGCGATTCGTAAAATTCAAATAAGGCATTAATTCTATTTGTCTTTTCAATTGCCATTGCTCGTCACCTGCCTCAATCAGATTAGTTTTCCTCTTTTGGAGTCTCAACCAGCCCATTAAAGAGTCCGTAGACAAATTCAACTGGTTCAAAATCACGTAAATCATCCATCTTTTCACCAAGTCCAACAAGCTTAACAGGAAGATGTAATTCATTACGAATTGCCAAAACAATTCCACCTCTGGCAGTCCCATCCAACTTAGTCAAAACAATCCCGGTCACATTTGTAACATCTTTAAACTGTTTTGCCTGTGTTAATGCATTTTGCCCTGTAGTCGCATCCAAAGCTAGTAAAACTTCTTGCGGGGCATCTGGTAATTCACGAGTAATCACCCGTCCAATTTTACCCAGCTCATTCATTAAATTAACTTTATTTTGCAGTCGACCAGCAGTATCCACCAGTAAAATATCGTAGTTTTCGTTCTTGGCTTTTTGAACAGCATCAAACACAACGGCTGCTGGATCACTTCTTTCCGGTTTTCGCACAACTTCAACATCTACTCGTCTTCCCCATTCGACAAGCTGTTCAATTGCACCAGCTCTAAACGTATCAGCTGCAGCAAGTAAAACCTTCTTGCCCTCTTGCTGGTATCTATGAGCAAGCTTCCCAATTGTTGTCGTTTTACCAACACCATTAACACCTACAAAAAGAAAAACAGTTGGTCCATTCTGTGCAAAATGAAGTGAATTATCTTCCGTTGTTCCTTCTGCCTCATATAAAGAAACAAGTTTTTCAATAATTGCATTAGAAACATCTTTTTTATCTTTTACATTGCGCAATTTTACTTCTTCTTGGAGTTCCCCACTAATCTTAACAGCAGTTTCAAAGCCAACATCGGCTTCAATCAATTTTTCTTCCAACTCTTCAAAGAATTCCTCATCGACACTGCGAAAATTCGCAAACAGTTCATTAAGCTTATCACCAAAAGTTTTACGTGATTTCTCTAATCCCTTTTCATACTTTTGTTCTTCAACAGTCTGCGACTCTTCTTCTTGACCCCTAAAAACATGTTTAAGTTTATCAAAAAAGCCCATTTTTATCCTCCCTTAGCGACACTTTCTTCGAGTATATTTTCAAGAGAAACTGAAACTGTCCTTGATATCCCTGATTCTTGCATCGTTACTCCATATAAGATATCAGCTCTACTCATTGTCCCTTTTCTATGTGTAATGATAATGAATTGTGTCTGATCATGGAATTTCTGTAGATATGTTGAATAACGATCTACATTTGCATCATCTAAAGCTGCTTCTGCTTCATCTAAAATTGCAAAAGGAACTGGTTTTACTTTCAAGATGGCAAATAACAATGTCAGCGCAGTCAACGCCTTTTCACCTCCGGATAGCAACGACAGCTTTTGCAACTTCTTTCCAGGTGGTTGAGCCATGATTTCTATTCCAGTCATCAATAAATCGCTTGAATCGGTCAGTTTCAAAGCTGCTTGTCCGCCACCGAACATCTGTGGAAAAACTTCAGCAAATGCGTCAGCAACCGCCTTAAATGTATTCCCAAACCGAACCTTGACTTCATTATCCATTTCCTGCATACTTTTTTGCAACTGTCTTTTTGCTGCCAACAAATCATTTTGCTGCAGCGATAAGAACTCAAAGCGTTCATTCACACGTTCATATTCATCAATTGAGCCAATGTTAACCTGACCTAAATCTGCGATACCTAATCGCAATAACTTTAACTTCTGCAACACTTGATTCAAATTCTGTTCTTTATTTTGCACCTTTGCAGCTTCATAGGTCAGCTCATATGTCTGAGCTAGCTCAGACAAGCTCTGGTCAAGTATACCATTTACCTTGCTCAATTTAATACTTTGTTCACGCTGTTCATTAAATGTTAATTCTTGCAAGCTATTAACCCTTGTCAGTTCTGCTTCATTTGACTGTAACTGTTCATGAATCTCAGTTCGCTGCTTCTTACCCTCTGCAAGATTAGTAGCAATTACTTCTTGTTTCTCACTAATCTGTTGCAGTTGCTGCACTATTTCTCCAGATTTTAGGGAGTCTATTTTTTGTTTGTTGTCAATCTCAGTTAATACTTTCTGTGCAGCTTGAAGTCCAGTTTGGTACTCATTAATCTGTTTTTTGCTAATTGCAGCTTTGTCATTCAAAGAACTCAATCTTTCTGTAACAAGTACCAAGCGCTGCTTCATTTCACTGCTTTTTTTAGCATTTTGCTCTTTGGATTTGTTCAATTCAACAAGCATGTTCTTCTTATTGTCAAATTGGAATCTGAGTTTATTTATTTTCTGTTCCAAAATAAGCTGCTTTCCAGCAAGTGAATCCTTATCTCTGACAAAAGCATTATTCTTTATTTCCTGTTCAAATTCTTTTTGCTGTAGTACAAGTGCCTCTTTTAAATGCCTTACTTGGTTTTTCAAAAGTTCAAGTTGGGCTTCAGCATTGTGGCTCTCATCTTTTCTTGCTGTCACATCTTTTTCTACCATTTGTACATCTAGTTTCTTTTGTTCAAAATCTTTCTTTGCTTTAGCACCTTCAAACTCAATTTGCTTCATTTTTTGTTTCATTTCTGCGAGATTTTTTGCTAATATTTTAATTTGCTTCTTTTGTTCTATTAGGCCATTGTTCTTTTGTTTGTTTGTACCACCAGTCATCGCACCACCAGGATTAACAACATCACCTGCCAACGAGACGATCTTCAAACCATGGTCAAGTCGCCTAGCAACATCCACAGCAATATCGATATCCTTCACAATAACGGTTGTCCCTAGCAAATAATTTAAAACCGGCTGATCCACTTTGGTACACTTCACCAATTCACTGCCAACACCAAGCACACCCGGAATTCTTTCCAAAATCTCGGACTGGTACTTACTGATTTGCCGCTGTCTCACTGTATTTCTTGGTAAGAAAGTAACTCTTCCCAGACGGTTTTTTACTAAATAATTTATACCAGCTTTTGCTGCTCGCTCATCTTCGACTACAACATTTTGCACTTGGCTTCCCAGAGCAATTTCAATCGCATACGCAATCTTTGTAGGGACATCTAGTAATTCTGCAACTGCACCTATAATCCCAGCAAAGTTTGTTCTTTTTTGCAAAATTTCTTTAACACCACGATAATATCCAGCAAAGTTATCATCAATATTCTTTAAGCTATCATGTTGTGCTTGTGCACGCTGCACTATCTCTAAAGCCTTGTACCAATTATCTTTTTGTTGTTGCAGCTTCACTTGCAAGCCTGTTAACTTATCTTGTTCAACTTCAAAGCGCTTACCTTCAATTTCCAACTGCTTACATTCTTCTTCATAAATCAATTGTAAATCAACAATTTTTTTATTAAGAGCTTTAATGTTTTCTTGCTGTTTTTCTGTTTTTTTGATAAAAATATCTTTACTTGCCTTAGTTCGCTGCTCTTCTTTTGTAAGATACAAAACCTGATTTTTTAAGGACGTCTGTTCTTGCATTCGTTCAATTATTTGTTGTCTCAAATCCTCAATTTCATCTGTAATCTGATTCGCGTTCGCTCCATGCAACGCTGTTAAAACACTAATTTTACCTTGTAGCTCTTCTTGTTCCCCTGTAAAGGCCTTAATCTGCTTTATTAATTTCGTACGTTCAATTTCAACTTGTTTCAGTTTGCCTTGATTTAATTCTCTTCGTGTCTTAACTTCCGTAACTTTTTGTAACTGATAATCCTTTTCTTTTTGTGTAATTTTTTTTTGCCCGCCATAACGTTCTTTTTGACCAGCTAAAAGCGCCGACTCTTCTTGTAAACGGTCAAGGCTGTGATTCAATTCATCTTGTTTCTTGTGCAATAAATTAACGGTTGTCTCATACTCTTCAACTTGCTTTTTGTTTTTAGTCTTAACCGTATCTAACCGCGCTATCTCACTTTCAAATACATCCTTTTTCTGATTGTTTTCAGCAATTTCCAGAACTAACTTACTTAAATTATAATGATCAAAGCCCTTTTTTTGTTCTAGATAATCCTTTGCAATGCTGCTTTGTTCCTTTAATGGCTCTCTTTGTTTTTGCAATTCAACAACAATATCTGCGACCCTGTCTAAATGATCCGCAGTTTCAGCCAGTTCTTGTTGTGCCTTTTGTTTCTCTTTCTTATACTTCAAAACCCCTGCGACTTCTTCAATAATTACACGACGTTCTTCTGGCTTGCTATTAAAAATTGACTCAACTCGCCCCTGAGAAATAATTGAAAATGATTCTCTTCCAAGTCCAGTGTCCAACATTAATCCCGTAATGTCCTTCAAGCGCACCTGTTTGCCATTCAACAAAAATTCGCTATCTCCATTACGATAAATTCTACGCGCAATTGCAATCTCGTCTTCATCCAATGATAAATAGCGATCCTGATTGTCAAAAATAATCTCGACTTCTGCGCGGTTAAGTGCTGCACGAGTATTTGTACCAGCAAAAATTACATCCGGCATTTTTTCTCCACGAAGGTTTTTGGCAGACTGCTCCCCTAAAACCCAGCGAATTGCTTCAATTACATTACTCTTCCCGCTTCCATTTGGTCCGACAATTGCAGTCATTCCATCTTGAAAATCAATTTGCGTTTTATCTGCAAAAGATTTGAAGCCATTGATTATCAGTGACTTTAACTTCATCCAGCACTGCTCCTTTATTTCCTTACTATTTATTAATCGTCTTTTTAACCGATTATATACGACTTACTTTAAGGCTTTTAATGCAACATTTGCAGCTGCTTGTTCAGCCTCTTTTTTTGAATGTCCGCTACCCGTTCCCAAAATTCTTCCGTCAGCACTAACAGCCATTGTATACATTTTGTCGTGTTCTGGTCCAAGATCAGCAACTTCAGCATAAGTAATTGCGACCTCGCCTTTTTCTTGCAATAATTCTTGCAACTCCGTCTTATGGTCCAACAAATGATCAAACCAGCCTAAATCCAGTTTCGGAAAAACAACTTTTGCGATGAATACTTCTACTGCTTTTTTCCCTTGGTCTTGATATAGTGCCCCAATAAATGCCTCGAAAATATCACACAATAAAGCTGGCCTTTGCCTTGCATTGGCTTTTTCTTCACCTTTACCAAGTCTGATATATTCATCAAAATTACATTCCTTTGCAAACTTACTGAAGCTATCTTCACAAACCATTGCTGCACGCAATCGTGAAAGTTTTCCTTCGGGCATTCCTGGATAGCGGCGATACAAGTATTCGGAGACACAAAGTTGCATCACGGCATCTCCTAAAAATTCAATTCGTTCGTAATACTTCAAATGTTCTTTCGGGTGTTCATTAACGTATGAAGCATGTGTAAATGCTTCATCAAGCAGCTCTGGTCGCTTAAAATCTATTTCAAAGTCATTTTTTAGTTTTTGTACTAATCCGATTATCACTTATTGTCTTCTCCTTTTTAAAACTTAATACCTTATATTATACCCTTACACATCTATCTGAACAAAATATGCTAGTTACTACCCTAAAAAAAGACAGATTGCTCCAGGATCTTCTCCGCTGCAATCTATCTTCCAGAATTTTAAATGTCAATAACTATCCTTGGTGATTCGCAATATATTTAACTGCATCTGCAACAGTGAATAATTTTTCGGCCTCTTCATCAGGAATTTCGGCCGAAAATGTATCTTCTAACTCAAGCACAAATTCAACAATATCTATTGAATCGGCATTCAAGTCCTTTGAGAAGTTCAAAGCAGGTGTTATCTTATCTTCTTCAACATCAAAACGTTCATTAATAATTTTCGCAATCTTGTCATAAATTTCTTTTTCTGTCATCTTCTATTCCCCCACATCATCTGTTTTTTTTGCTGCTTCTTCGAAATATGCAACTAAATCCGGAATCATCTTTTCTTCTAACATCTTATGAATCTGCTTTAGTGTATAGTATACGGCCGCACTATCACTTGAGCCATGAGCTTTCACAACAGGTGCCTTGACACCAAGCAATACGGCCCCACCATACTGTGATTGATTCATCTTATTTTTCAACTCACTAAAAGTCGATTTGAGTAATAATGCACCTAATTTACCAGATAAACCGCTACTAACAATCGAGTCCTTCAGCAAGTGCATCGTCGCCGAAGCGGTTCCTTCAATTGCCTTTAGAACCGCATTTCCAGTAAAACCATCCGCAACAACCACATCAGCAACATTTTTTAAAATTGCATTAGCCTCAACATTACCAACAAAGTTCAAATGGGAATCTGCCTTTAATAATTGATATGCTTCCTGTGTCGTCTTATTTCCTTTGTGTTCTTCTGTTCCATTGTTCAGCAAGCCTATTCTTGGATTGGTAATTCCCCTGACTTTTTGTGCATAATATTTACCCAAAATCGCATATTCGTGGAGATGTTCAGGTTTATTATCCGCGTTTGCCCCACTATCTAGCAAGTTGAATGCTCCTTCAGTTTTTGAAATTATCGGAAGTGTCGAAAGTAATCCTGGACGACTAATTCCTTTGATTCTGCCGACAATCAACAATCCGGCAGTAAGAATTGCTCCAGTATTACCACACGAAAAAAATGCGTCAGCCTCGCCATCTTTAACTGACTTTGCAGCCAAAACCATTGAGGAATCCTTCTTTCTCCGCACTGCGTGTACAGGTTCATCATTCATATCGATTTCACTATCAGTATGAATAATCTTAATTCGTGACGTGTCTTTTAAATACTTCTTAATTTCATTTTCTCTTCCATAAAGATTGAACTCAAGCTCACGGTATTCATCGCGTGCTCGTTCAACTCCTTCAACAACCGTTTGTGGTGCATTATCTCCACCCATAGCATCAACTGCTATTCTCATTAAATTCATCCCTCTTTAATCGAATGATGTCCCTAATAAAGTACGCTTTAAATACTTCATTAGTTCTTCATTTTCTTTTTTTTGTTTGAAATATTCATCGCTAATTATTTGCTGTGCTTCTTCCTTTGCTATCTGTAATATTCTTAAATCAGCTATTGGATCACCTAATTTAAATTCAGGCATTCCAGATTGTTTGCTTCCTAAGATGTCACCTTGACCACGGAGCTCCAAATCCTTTTGTGCAATCACAAATCCATCATTTGTCTCAGTCATTATCTGCATTCGGGCAATCCCATATTCGTTTTTGGGATCAGCAACAAGGAGACAATAAGACTGCTTATCTCCTCTGCCAACCCTGCCGCGCAACTGATGCAGCTGTGCCAGACCAAACCTGTCTGCATCAAGAATCATCATGACAGTTGCATTTGACACATCAACTCCCACCTCAATTACTGTAGTTGTTACTAATACATCTATTTTATGCTCTTTAAAAGCAGACATTACATCTTCTTTTTTATCACTACTCATTCTACCATGAAGCAATCCAACATGATATCGCGATCCTAATCGTTCATTGGTTTTATTGAATATCTCTTCGGCATTCTTCAAATCCATTACCTCAGATTCTTCAATTAATGGGCTAACAATATATGCCTGTGAATTACTGCCTAACTCACGCTCAAGAAAATCGTAAGCACTCGCCAACTGAACGTTCTTTACCCACTGAGTTCTAATGCCTTTGCGTCCCTTTGGTAACTCATTGATTGTGGAAACATCCATTTCTCCATAAGTTGTTAATGCTAACGTTCGCGGAATTGGTGTTGCAGTCATCATTAATACGTCGGGTGACTTACCCTTTTCTCTGAGAATTTGTCTCTGACTGACACCAAAACGATGCTGTTCATCTGTTACAACCAGGCCAAGGTTCAAGAACTCAATATCCGGTTGGATTAATGCATGAGTACCAACTACCAGATTGATTGTACCCTTTTTTAAATTGGATAATAACTCCCGCCTTTGTGCTACCCTGGTGACAGTTGAGCTTGTCAACAGCGCAACTGTAATTCCCATCGGTTCAAATAACTGCGCTAATTTAATAGCATGCTGTTGTGCTAATATTTCAGTTGGAACCATTAATGCAGCTTGAAATCCTGCTGTAATAGCAGCATACATGGTTATTGCTGCAACAATTGTCTTTCCTGAACCAACATCACCTTGCAACAACCTATTCATATGTCTTTGCAAGTGCATATCATGACAGATTTCATTTACCACTTTTTTTTGCGAATTTGTTAATTCAAAGGGCAGACTTGCTATAAATCGCTTGAGCTTATCCAATCTGTAGTTAATTTTCAGTCCATCATTAATATTCTCATTTTTCTTAAGATACTGCATTCGAGCTTGAAAGAGAAAAAATTCCTCAAAAGTTCCGCTACGACGTGCTAGTTTTGCAGATTTCTGACTTGTTGGAAAATGAATCTCATGAATAGTTTCTTTTCTTGAAAGCAATCGGTATTTTTTTGCTAGATAATCTGGAACAATGTTAACAATCATATCGGCATATTCACTGTATGCCTGCTCAATTATCTTTTTTACCTGTGACTGTTTAATCTCTTTTGAGGAACGATATATCCCCCCCAATTCATTGCTGCTTTCATCTGCTAAAATTTTCATTCCAGTTAAGTTTTGCCTTTTATGGTTCCATTTACCATAGACAGTTAGTTCTTTACCTAATTCGATTCTGGAACGCAAATAACCCTGGTTAAAAAAGGTCACCATAATGACATCATGTTCAACCAGCAGTTTAAAATTCAAGCGATTTTTCTGGCGGCCAAAATGACTCAGCACTGGTTCAGTTGCCACTGTCCCTTTTAAAGCAACCTTTTCTTGATCACTAATTTCAGTCAAATTGCGTGCAGCATAGTCATCATATCTGAATGGGTATGCAGTTAACAAATCTTCAATGGTGTTTATACCCAACTTATTCAATGCCTGAACTTTTTTGGGACCAACACCTGCTAGAACCGCTACTGAATCACTAAGTTCTTTTGCCAAAGCCATCACCTCTATTTTGAATGAATTAAAAATCTGACTAATTCCAATTTTATGCAGGAATTAATCAGACTATTATGAAAATTATTATTCGACAGAAATTAAATACGGATACACAGGTTGATTGCCTTGATGAATTTCAATTTCTAAATCCTCATCAAGTTTCAAAACTGCACTTTTGATATTTTCAGCTTCAGCAGAAGTTCCGTCTTGACCAATAATTATTGTAACAATTTCACTATCATCATCAAGCATTTTTTCTACCATTTGCACAGCTGCATCAACTTTATCTGGATTAGTCAATTCAATTTTCCCATCAATAATCCCCATATAATCATCTTTTTTGATTATATTTCCTGCAATAGTTGTATCACGAACTGCAATCGTAACTTGACCAGACTTCACAGAATCCATCTCGTCGCTCATATTTGCTGCATTTTTATCTAATTGTTCTTCAGGATTGAACGCAATTAATGCTGTCATTCCTTGAGCAATTGTCCTACTTGCAACAACCCTTGTCGGAACCTCCGCAACTTTTGCAGCTTGTTCAGCAGCTAAGAAAATATTTTTGTTGTTTGGTAAGATAATAACCTTTTGTGCATTAACTTTCTTAATTGCATCAACTATATCTTGCGTACTTGGATTCATTGTCTGACCACCACTTAAAACATAAGTTGCACCTAAACTCTTAAACAAGTTAGCGATTCCATCTCCAGAAGCAATTGCTATAATACCATATCCTTCATTATTTACACTTGCTACTACAGCTTCTTCTTTGTTTTCTTCTTGCTCATCATGCTCCAAAATTGTTTCATGTTGTAGACGCATGTTATCAACCTTAACTTTAATCAAGGATCCAAAACGTTGTCCATAAGACATCACACTTCCTGGATGCTCTGTATGAACATGTACTTTGACAATTTCCTCATCGGCAACAACTAATAGTGAATCACCAATCGTATTTAAATGATTGCGAAACTCATCATAATCGAATTTTGAGTCAACTAGACGGCCCGCACCTAGCTTAACCATTATTTCAGTACAGTACCCATACTTGATATCTTCTGTGCTAAGCTGACTTTGAACACTCTTATGATGTTCAGCATTGACCATTTCTTCCATCTCTTCAACACTTGGTTGGTGCGCATCATCTTCAGCACGCTGATTGCCAGACAGAGCATCAAAGAAACCTTCATATACAAAAGTCAAGCCCTGTCCACCTGAATCAACTACCCCAACTTCCTTTAAAACCGGCAATAAATCTGGAGTAGTTGCCAAGGCCTTTTTTGCAGCTTCATATGCGGCTGCCATCACTATAACCGTATCATCGCTTTCACCGGCTGCCTTGTTAGCCGCCCTAGCTGCCTCACGTGCAACCGTTAAGATTGTTCCTTCAGTAGGCTTCATTACAGCCTTATATGCAGTCTCAACCCCAGCAGTCAAAGCAGCTGCCAAATCATTTGCATTCAAACTATCTTTCTTTTCTGTACTCTTATAGAATCCCCGGAATATCTGTGATAGTATTACTCCAGAATTTCCACGAGCGCCCATTAATAATCCCTTAGCTAATGCCACAGCCAAGGAACCTACAGTGTTAGCGGTAGATTCAGACACATATTTTGCACCACTAACAAAAGAAAGGCTCATATTTGTTCCAGTGTCTCCATCAGGAACAGGAAATACATTTAAAGAATTAATAAATTCTGCATTATTACTTAATCTTTTTGAACTGATCGCAACCATCTTTCTAAAATGCGCCTCAGTTATCTCTGTGACTTTCAAATTCGCTTATCCTCCTTGGTCCCCATAATACTCAACTATTCTTCAATAACCCGCACACCTTGTACAAAAACATTGACTGAATTAGCTGTTATTCCTAACATGGTTTCCAAATTATATTTAACTTTATCTTGGACATTACGGCAAATTTCAGAAATTTTTGTGCCATAACCTACAATAATATACACATCAACTGCAACTCCATCATCCTCTTGGCGCACAATAACACCTTTTGAATAATTATCGCGCTTCAGAATCTCGTTCAGATTATCCCTAATCTGGTTTTTACTTGCCATTCCGATAATTCCGAATATTTCAGTTGCAGCACCACCAACAACTGTTGCAATAACATCATTATTGATATCAATGTTTCCAAATTGCGTTTTGATTTTTACAGCCATTAGATACAGCCTCCTTAATTTAACACACAATAACTAGTTTTATTTTAGCATAAAATTAGCTAAATCACTATACCGCATGATTGCGCCAAATTCAAGCAATGAACAACAAATTTGTCTGCCAAGTTATTTTACTTTACAGAAAATTCTTGCAATCATTCGTTAATTATGATAACTTATTCTAGTGAGTAAGCAGTACGTATGCTTTGAATCCTATCATTAAAGGAGGAACTAATAATGGCAAAAGATTTTATTACTGGTCGTAAAACAACTTTCGGAAAGAAACGTTCACATGCTTTAAACCAAACGAACCGTTCATGGAAACCAAATTTGCAAAAAGTTCGCATCTTGGTTGATGGTAAACCTAAGAAGGTTTGGGTTTCAGCTCGTACATTGAAATCCGGTAAAGTTACTCGTGTTTAACTACTAGAGACTCGTTTTTGCGGGTCTTTTTTATTACAATTATGATTGTTAATCCTACTAAATAAAAAAATTCCTGCTTAACACAGAAATTCCTTCAAATATTAATGAAATTAGATACTTTTAACTTTTTATTCCCTCTATATCACATTCTAATCCTTGCTCTGAATCACACATACGACTCCTGTAGTAAAACTAAACTTACCCTTTTCACCTACAAATTCGTTACTTGCTAACGATACTGGAAAATTAAAATTTTTTTCATCTAAACGATATTTTTCATCAACCAAACTCAGCTTCTCGACACTTGTCAATGGTACAAAAGCCAAATATTTCTTGTCTTTTTCTTTTTGAATCGTATAAGTACCGGGTTTATAGAAGTTAATAGTATTGAAACGATCAAAAATAAAAATTTTATCTGCATATTCGTAAAATGGTTTTCTTAGGACAAAAAATAGATTAGCCAAGAGATGATCTATTCTACCACCAGTTGCACCAAAAATGTTTATCCTATCAATATTTTGAAAATTTTCAAAAACAATTTTCAAGGCTAATTCTGTATCAGTATCATCTTTTTCAGGTTTGGCAGTATAAATCTTTTTGCTATTTCTCCTGACCAAATCTTGCTCTTCTTTTGTTGAAGAATCAAAATCACCAATCGCAATCGCTGGTTGAATTCCATTTTGAACAAGTCGCAAAGCTCCACGATCTGCACCAATCCAGATCTGCCCATCATTTTTTTTCAGCAACTCTGCCGGCCATTCACTGACTGGTCCTCCAACTAATAAATTGATTTCCATTCTAATCACCTGTCACTTTGTGTAATAATTGGATTTTTTCAACTGGATTAGCCGCATTAAAAACAAACGATCCGGCCACTGCAATTGTAGCTCCTGCTTGTTGGCACTGCTTAATTGTCTCATTATTGATTCCGCCATCAACCTCGATGTCAAAATCAAATTTTCTGTCTTCCTTAATTTGATTCAAATCCTGAATTTTCGAAAGCATACTAGGCAAGAATTCCTGACCACCAAATCCTGGATTAACCGTCATGATCAGCACTGCATCTACCATTTCTAATAAATTCGCAAGAACAACTACAGGTGTTCCGGGATTGAGCACAACCTCAGCTTTGCATCCTGCTTCCTTAATCTGCTGTAAAATGCGGTGAACATGTGGAGTTGCCTCATAGTGTACCCCAATTACATCAGCACCAGCATCTGCAAGCATTGCAATATAATCTTCAGGATTATCAACCATCAAGTGACAGTCAAAAATCTGTTTTGAATATGGCCGAATTGCTCTTAAAATTGGCTCGCCGAACGAAAGATTAGGTACAAAATGACCATCCATTATATCAATATGCAGGTATTCAGCACCTGCTTTTACTGTCATTTCTACATCTCTTTTTAAATTTGCAAAATCTGCACTTAAAATCGAAGGAGCAATTTTCATTCTAACACCTCATTTTCGATATTTTATTTTTTGCTTACTGATTTCTTTTTGAAACTGTTGATAATTCTCATATCTGCTTGTCTTGATTTCTCCACTTTCTACAGCCGCCTTAACTTTGCAGCCTGGCTCGTTCAAATGGATACAACTTCTGAACTTGCATTCTCCAGCATATTCTTGAAAATCTGGAAAATACCTTGCTAACTCCTCTTTTTTTATCTCTAATAAATCAAAAGAGGAAAAACCAGGGGTGTCTGCAATCAAATTATCTTTAATAGGTAAGAGCATTACTTTCCTTGTCGTATGCTTTCCTCGGCTCAAAGCCTTTGAGACTTCACCCGTTGCTAATTCAAGTTCCGGCTTGAGATTATTCAATAATGTCGATTTCCCAGCGCCGGTCTGTCCCATTACAACAATTACCTTTTGCTGAAGTTTGCCAGTTAATGTTATGACAGAATCAAGACTTCCTAATTGACAAGCATATATTCTTTGATAATCTGCAACAATCTGCTTTATCTTTAAATATTCTTCATCAGTCAACAAATCGACCTTTGAAAAAAATAATAACGGCGTAATTTCATTTTTCTCAAGCATTACCAATTGTCGATCTAATAAATTTGAAGAGAATTTGGGCTCCTTGCAAGCAGTTACCACAATCGCATAGTCAATATTAGCCACTGGTGGCCTTACTAACTCATTTTTTCGCTTTTCTATTCGTAAAATGTAACCTTCATCCTGGTTTTCAGCCTTGAATTCTACCCAATCACCCACGAGCGGAGCTTCACCTTTTTTCCGAAAATTTCCACGTGCACGTGTCCGATAAGTAACGCCTTCCAGATCAACATCATAATATCCACTTAATGATTGTCGAATTTGACCTCTTAACAATAAATCACCTTACCTTTCAAACCTCATCTGATTAGCTCGTCACATTTGTCTTCTCAGCAATAACTTGCCCATCTCTAACAATTTTATATTTACCAGAAGTTGAACCGCTCAGCGTAAAGGGTAGAGTCACACTTGTATCTGATGAAATTGTAAATTGCTGATAGATATCACTATAACTATGAGTATCATCTTGCAAATAAATCTGAATCGTGTTCATTGTACTGGAACTCGTCGAAGAACTCGTAGAACTTGATATACTACTAGAAGAAGACTGGTATGGAATATTTACACTAACAGAAAACGTATTAGCTGCACTGCTTGTACTATCCGAGGAACTACCACCCGACTGCGATTCAGCACCTGATGAACTAGCAGAAGTGGACCCCAAAACCACATTCAGAGTGTCACCTACTTTAATGCTAGCATTCGCTGCAGGTTCTTGTGAAATCACTAATCCCGTACTAGAGCTACCTGAGGAATTGTTTTCAATATTTAATACAAGTCCCAATTCATCAGCGTAGTCCTCCACACTTTTTTCCGTATAACCTGTCAAATCACGTAAAATAACTGTCTTTGCACCTGAACTAACGGTAAATCTGACTGTCGTTTGTTTCCAAACTACTTTCTTTCTGGCTGAAATATTCTGACTAATAATTTCTCCCTTGGCCACTGAACTGGATGCCTTTGTTTCCTTGACAACTGTAACGCCCTTATTATCAAGTTTTTTCTTCACTTTAGAATATGGTTGCCCTTTATAATTGCCAAACATATTCTTTTCAGGGCCTTCTGAAATTATCAGATTAACTTTCGAATTTTGACGCACACTTGAACTCTCAATCGGATCAGATGAGATAACTTGCCCCTTATCATATTTTGTACTATTTCGCTTGATAATATTTCCAACAACTAATTCTTGGGACTCAAGTGCGGTTTTAGCCTCTGTTTCGTTCATTCCTTGCAAATCCGGAACTGCCACATTCTTTGGGCTCATTGCTAGTGCAGTAATAAAAATCATTAAGACTATTATCACCGTTACAATCAGTGACCAAACAAGCCATTTTTTCTTTTTGCTCCACTTTTTCTTTGGTTTCTTGTCTTTTTCAGAACCAGTTTTATTATCACTTAACCCAATATTCTTTTTAATTTGTTGTGCACTCAATGGTTCCAAAACCTTAGTTTCATCCTCGATTGCACCTACAGGTCTCCATTTTTCTTCATTACTTCTGGTATATGAAAGTGCAGTTTCAATATCATCTTTCATCTCTGAAACTTTCTGATATCGCTCTGTTAAACTTTTTGCAGTTGCTTTTAATACGACATTCTCAAGTGCCTGTGGAATTTGATCGTCAAAGGACCTGACAGATGGCATGTCATTTTGAAAATGCTTCAAGGCTATCGAAACAGCTGTTTCACCCTGATATGGAACTCGACTTGTCAATAATTCAAATAAAATTATTCCAAGTGAGTAAATATCTGATTGTTTAGTAACTACGCTTCCCCTGGCCTGTTCAGGTGAAAGATAATGAACCGATCCCATTAATGTATTGGTCTGTGTCAATGAGTATTCCGAGGTTGCTAATGCTATTCCAAAATCAGTAATTTTTACTTGTCCATCAGCATTAATTAGGATGTTTTGTGGTTTCAGATCACGATGAATAATATCATGTGCATGAGCCTCTTCAACGGCCGACAATACTTGATCCATGATATTAACTATCCGCTCATAAGCAATGGGATAGTTTTGTGCTATGTAACTCTTTAAATCCATTCCTTCTATATATTCCATCACTAAAAACTGTGTACCATTATCTTCATCAATATCATAAATACTAACAATATTTGGATGGACAAGTTCTGTCAAAGAAATTGCCTCACGACGAAACCTTCTGATTGCAGCCTCATTATCTCGTAAATCAAGGCGCATCAATTTAACAGCAACATCTCTTTTTAAGATTAAATCATATGCCAAATAGACATTGGCCATTCCACCTTCACCTAATGTCTCTACAACCTGATATCGTCCGCTCAATACATATCCTGGCTTCACTGTTCATTCCTCCTCTCAAACGAAGAAGAAGCAAGTAAAAGTGTAACATTATCATTTCCGCCAGCTTTATTTGCAAGATTAATCAGCTTGTCACATTTATCTGCAAAGGATTTATTATTCAGCAACACTTCTTTTATTACTTGATCATCAACCATATTGGTAAGTCCATCAGAACATAGTAATAAAATATCATTATCTTCCAATTTAATAATTTTCTCATCAATATTTGCGTTTTCCGAAATTCCTAGTGTTCTAGTAACAATATTTTTTTGCGGATGATTTTTCGCTTCTTCAGTACTGATCTGACCGCTTTTCAATAATTCATTTACTAAAGAATGATCTTCAGTCAACTGCAGTAAATCACTGTCTCGCAGCAAATATCCTCTGCTGTCACCAATATTAGCCAGAAGCACCTCATCACCAAAAAAAAGGGCGCATACAATCGTAGTTCCCATACCATTCAAATCTTCATATTGGTTAGAGCGCTCTAAAATTAATTTATTTTCACGCTGAACTTCATCTATCAACCATTTTGCAGCAACGTCAATTGTATCAATTTCAGTTTCTTCAAAACGAAATCCTAAATGAGAAACTGCCATTTCCGAAGCAACATCTCCACCCTTATGACCACCTAGACCATCCGCAACAATTGCAAAACTTATCCCAGTAAGGTTCTTAAAAACACCCACGTAGTCCTCGTTATTGGGTCTTACTTCTCCCACGTCACTCTTATATGCAAAATTCATCAGGTAACCACCTCATTTATCTTACTCTCTTCAATCGGGTAATGAAAAAGCCATCAGATTCATAGTCATCTGGATAAATTGTCAAACTTTTACTAATATTAGGCAATTTTAGTTTTGTCTTTACCTCAATTTGTTCAAATTCATGATGCATTTCCAAAAATTCGGTAATTACCCGTGTATTTTCAGTATCCAGTATCGTACAAGTACTATATGTTAAATAGCCATTAACTTCAACATAGTCCGCAACTTTATCCAATATTCCGACTTGAACCTTATGCAAGTTTAAAGAATCTTGCAAAGACTTTTCATATCTGACTTCCGGTTTTCTTCTCATTAATCCTATACCAGAACAAGGTGCATCAACTAATATTTGATTAAAACTCTTGGGTTCAAAGTATGCGCCCATTTTTCTAGCATCTAGCTGTAGTAGCTTAATCTTTTCCTCAAAACCGCATTTCAAAGCATTCTCTTTAATCAGCTTAATTTTATGCTTGTGAATATCTAATGCTGTAACTGTCCCTGTTCTCAGATAATCAGCAATCTGCATTGTTTTTCCACCGGGAGCAGCACAGGCATCTAGAACCCGTTCATCTCCGTTCAACCCCATAGCCTCAACCACAAGACTTGCACTTTCATCTTGCAGCATGACCTTGCCTTCCGCAAAGAGACTAGTCAAACTGACATGCCCTCCTTTTTCTACAATTAAGCTTCCAGCAGCAACTTGACTATTTTCAACTTTGAAACCTTGACTAATCAATTCACTTGCAACCTCTTCAACTGAAATCTTTGATTCATTTACTCTAAGCGCTTGCTTGGGTGCTTTATTCAGGGAAACCAAAATTGAAACTGTTTTATCATACCCGACTTGTTTCTTTAACTCTTCAACTATCCACACGGGTACACTATAACTAATGCTTAGACGTTCAGTTTCATCTTCAATTATTGCAGTCTCAAGAACACCCTTACGCAAAATTGCATGCAAAACACCTGTCACGAATTTTCTCGTACCATCATGCCCCTTGTTTTTTGCAATCTTGATTGCTTCATTGAGCACTGCGTGATCTGGAACTTTGTCTAGAAACTTCAACTGGTACAAAGACATTAACAATAATTGGTTAACCCAATCATCCATTTTTTTACCTTTAACAAAAGGTTCTAGCCAAAATTCAAGTAATAAAAGATTCTGAAGTACTCCATACACAATAATTGTCAATAGATTAGCATCCACTCTTGACAGCTGATTTTTCTTAAGAACCTGGTTAAGCGCTAAATTTGAATATGCCCCATTTTTTGCAACCTTAGTTAGAATTTCAACTGCCATTAATCGTGGGTTTTTATTTTCTTCATTCATTTGTTATAATCCTCTGTCCTGCTTTTATCCCTTGACCTTGACCATTTAGAAAATTATTAATCGTCATTCGTGGCTTCCCAGCAGGCTGAATCTCTCTTATTTTATATACGCTTCCTTGAGCAGCCGCTACCTTCAACTCGTTTTTACCAACGAATACAGCTACTCCTGGTTCGTACTCAGTTTTTTCATCAAGCGGCTTTATATCCCATAATTTTGTTCTTTTATTCAAGAACTTTTCAAAATACGAACCCGGTTGCGGCCTAAGTGCTCTAATCATATAATCAAGCTGCTGTGCGGTCAAATCTAGAGATAGTTTTTCTTGTTCTGGTGAAATAACTGGAGCAAATGTGACTGCCGCTTCATCCTGCATCGTTCCGGTTATCTCTTTGCTGATAATCTTAGGGAGCATCTCTATTAAAACAGTTCTTCCTAAAAGACTCATCTTAGAGAAAATAGTTCCATTATCATCATTCTGCAAGATTGGTAATTCGGCTTGTGCCAGCATCTCACCAGCATCCATCTTCTTAATCATATAAATCAATGTGACTCCGGTTTTATCATCGCCATTCATAATAGCATATTGAACAGGTGCTCCTCCGCGATACTTAGGTAGTAACGAGCCATGGACATTTACTGCTGCAATCTTTGCAGAATTGATTAACGACATTGGCAAAAATTGTCCAAAAGCTGCAGTGATTATTACATCTGGTTGGATTGCAATCAACTGTGCAAGCTCTACACTCTTTCCCAGCTTCTGTGGTTGGTAGACTGGAATGTCATGCCTTACTGCCACTTGTTTGACTGGTGACGTAGTTAAAATTCGTTTTCTGCCTGTATACCGATCTGGTTGTGTCACAACTGCTTTAACGTCATAATCAGCTGCAATCACTCCTTCAAGGATAGTTGCTGCAAATTGGGGAGTCCCCATAAAAATTACTGATGTCATTGAAATACCTCGCTTCTTTTTAAATAAAATTAAGTGGTTCTTTATCAATCGAAATTAAAACTCCTTGGCGCTCATCTTTTTGACTCTTCTGTAAAATTTCATCCAAAGCTGCATCTAATTTAGGTTCTTGTTTATATTTGATAATCAGCTGATAATAAAATTGATTATTAATACGCATTATTGCTTTCGGTGTGGGTCCTAAAATAATTGATTTTGTACTCAAAAAAGATTTTAATTCAGCATAAATTTGATAAATTTTTTTTGCAGCTAACCCTTCTTCTTTTGCGCCAGCCGTAATTTGAATTGTATAGAAATATGGCGGATAGCCATTTTGATGCCGCACATTCATTTCTCTAAAGAAGAAACTTTCATAGTCCTGTTTTTTTGCCAATTGTAAAGCATAGTGTTCGGGATTAAAAGTTTGAATAATAACTTTACCCTCTTTATCAGCTCGGCCAGCCCTTCCACTAACCTGAGTTAATAATTGAAACGTTCGCTCACTTGCTCTGAAATCAGCTAATCCAAGTGCTGTATCTGCGTTTAATACACCGACCAGTGTCACATCAGGATAGTCCAACCCCTTAGCGATCATTTGTGTTCCCAATAGAATATCGGCTTTCTTATCACCAAATCGTTTCAAGAGTTTCGCATGCATTCCCTTTCTTCTAGTAGTATCCACATCCATTCTCAAAACGCGAGCCTCAGGAAATAGATTTTGCAATTCCTGCTCAACTTTTTGAGTTCCAGTTCCGTAGTATCGAATTTTATTACTGCCACAATTTGGACATTTTTGCGGTATTTTCTCCTCATGTCCGCAATAATGACACTTCATCGAATGACTGTCCAAATGCAAGGTCAGCGAAATATCACAATTTGGGCACTGCAAAACCTCCCCACAATCACGACACATCATAAAAGAAGAGTAGCCTCGGCGATTAAGCATCAATATAATTTGTTCCTTGCGTTCTAGTCTTAATGCGATTTCACCACATAATTCGGATGAAAAATCAACGTTATCAGTAATCCTTTTCGTTGCTATTCTCATGTCAATCAACTTAACTTCTGGCAGTGGCATCTTATTAATTCTTTCATTCAGATGAAGCCACTCATAAACACCCTTTTGCGCACGCGCCCTTGATTCAAGCGAAGGTGTTGCACTCCCTAAAACTAAAGAACATTTATGATACCGTGCACGCCACTTGGCCACTTCTATGGCATGATAACGCGGCATTTTTTCTTGTTTGTAGCTTGCCTCATGTTCCTCATCAATAACAATTATCCCAATCTCCTTCAAAGGAGCAAAGACCGCTGATCTTGCACCAACAACTACTTGGGCATCACCATTTTGAATCCTGTGCCATTCATCAAGCCGTTCACCTTCTGACAATCCACTATGAAGTAGTGCAACTCTTGAACCAAATCTTCCAACTACATTTTTTACCATTTGAGGTGTCAATGCAATTTCAGGAACAAGCATCAGAGCCGTCTTACCATTTTCAAGTGCTTGCGCCATTGCCTGCAGATAAACTTCCGTCTTTCCACTGCCCGTTACACCCTCAAGTAAGAAAGTTCTTTCATTACCTTGACTCATAGAATTACAAATTTTAGCAGTAACCTTTTTTTGAGCAACAGTCAGCTTTCTAGGTCTTGTTCTAACAAATTCACTTTGTTTATAAGCCACTCTTCTCTTAACAACAGCTTTGCGTTTCAACCATTTTTTTGTTTCCGCATTCTTTATTACGGTACTTGTAATTCCTAATTTCTGTTCAAGAACCGTTTGTTCAACTTCTACCTCTCCAAGTTGAATTAAATAATCTAGCAGCCGTTGCAATTTTAAAGCATTAGCACGTAATTTGTTTTTTTCTTTTTTATAACTCTCCGCTGTCAATCTATTTAAAATAACCTGAACTTTTTTTTCAACCAGATTATCTTTCATTAAATATTCTAGCTCGATTTTTCCTGAGACCCTTGCAGCTAATAATTTTTTCAGCAAGCCTGAATCTATCTTATCCTCATTCAGAATTTGTTTTCGATTAGAAGAAAAGTATCCCCTAACGGCTGAATCTACTTCATCGTCAACTAGAACCAATTGTTTATAATATTTAGCACGCATTGCACTTGGCAACATTACCTGTAGACAACTTATTAAAAATGAATATGTTTCATGTGCCATCCATTTTGCCAATGCAATTGCTTCTTCAGTTAATACTGGTTCCACATCAATCAAGGACTTTATTTCTTTGATTTTCCCAGAGAAATCATTACCCATTTTTAATCCTATTACAAATCCCTGAATTAACCGATTACCGTTTCCAAATGGTACACTTACCCGCATTCCTACCTTAATCATATTTTCAAATCTTGTAGGAATTTGATATACAAAAGGCTTGTCAGTCTGCTTAGCCGGTACGTCAACAATTATTTCAGCAAAAGATACGATTGTGAATTCCTCCTAGTCTTCGGTAATGAGATCAAAAATCATTTTAGCAATATCATCCTTATTAGTTTTTGGACTATTGATGTTTTCCTTGCTTGGTCGCATAAAAATCACCTCATTCTCATCACTGCCAAAGCCGATATCTGAGCGTGATACATCATTTGCAACCAGCAAATCAAGATTTTTATTAATCAATTTTTGTTGACCATTTTCCAATAAGTTTTGTGTTTCAGCAGCAAAACCAACTAATTTTTGTGCTTTCTTCTCTTGACCAAGTTTCTTTAAAATATCAATATTTTTTTCCAACTCAAGCGTTAGTCTTTTTCCTGTTTTCTTAATTTTTTGTTTTGCAGGCTGAATTACATGATAATCGGCCACTGCAGCTGACATAATTACAATATCTGCATCCGAATAGCGCTCTTTTACAGCTTCATACATCTGCGCTGTTGTTCTGATAGCTATTAACCTCGCACCAGTATCATTAATCAGATGACTTGGCCCACTAATCAAGGTCACATCAGCCCCTCTTTGTACTGCATTTCTGGCAACTGCAAATCCCATCTTACCTGAAGAATGGTTTGTAATGTATCTTACAGGATCGATTGCTTCAATTGTGTGCCCTGCAGTAACCACAACTCTTTTCCCCTTTAAATCTTGTTTATTTGCAATAATATCACTAACCCACTTAAAAATCGTATCTGGTTCCGGCATACGTCCCTTGCCATCATATCCTTCTGCAAGAAATCCAGTATCAGGTTCTAACATGTGATAGCCATCCTCGATTAATTGTTTTAGATTTCTTTGCACTGCCTGATTATCATACATTTTATCATTCATTGCAGGTACTATAAATTTTGGACAATTCATAGCAATCAAACAAGTCGTTGCAAAGTTATCGGCAATTCCATTGGCTAGTTTGCCAATCGTATTAGCTGTTGCAGGAATAATCACTGCAATATCTGTCCATTTGGCAAGTTCAACATGCTCGACAATTCCCTGCTGCTGGCTATTTTCATAGTATACTTGGTTTCGACTAATTGTTTTAAAGGTTAATGGGGTTACAAAAGTCGCTGCTTCTTCAGTCATTATAACCTTAACTTCTGCGTTTGCCTTGATCAATTTTCTAATAAAAATAACCGCCTTATAAGCTGCAATTCCTCCAGTTACGCAGACAGCAACATGCATATTTTTCAATTGTAACCCTCCTTTAGTAATAATTATATTGTATCAATAATACGGTCAAAAAAGAACATCAAAAAAGACCATCAAAAAAGACCATTGTGACTATTATCCTGATACCATTGAATATCAGCAGTCCCATGGCCCTTCTCTAAAACTCAAAATTACACTTCTTCTCTTTCATCTGGATCAATAATCAAATCATTTGCAACAACCTCTTCAAGTGCCTTGCCAACATTCTTAACTGACTTATATTCACTAAGCATTGGAATCGCGCCAGCATCCAATTCATGTGCTCTCTTACTAGCCAGCATTACCAATGAATAACGTGAATCAACACGTTCTAATAAATCATCAACTGATGGATATAAAATCATTTTAAAACATCTCCCAATTGTTTTTTATAATCTGGTAAAAATCTCTTTACCCGCCATCTTTCAGCCCTGATGATGGTCTTTACCTTCTCCACTGCACTCAAAACTTCATCATTAACAACTGCGTAATCATAATTCTGCATCATTTCGATTTCATCGACTGCTTTAGCCATACGCTTATCAATAGTTGCTAAATCATCAGTTCCACGTCCACTTATTCTATGACGTAACTCCATTAAATCCGGCGGTGTCAAAAAAATAAACAGCCCATCCGGACATTTTTCACGAACCTGCATGGCACCATTTACTTCAATCTCAAGAAAAACATCCTTACCTTGATCAAGCATCTCATTTACATATTTTAGCGGTGTTCCATAATAATTGTCAACATACTGTGCATATTCAAGCATGCCGCCATCTTTAATTTCTTTTTCAAACTCAGTCTTCGAAACAAAATAATAATCCTTTCCGTCAACTTCTCCTTGACGCATCAATCTCGTAGTCATAGAGATTGAATAATGAAACTTATTATCATCTTGCGCAAAAATAGCTTTCCTGACTGTTCCCTTACCGACTCCTGAAGGTCCAGACAATACTATCAACATTCCCCGTTTAGACATGTTTGCAAAACTCTCCTCTAAAATATTGTATTAAGATTATCATGTACTTTTTTGCAACATATTTCAAGTTATTCTTAATTAGAATTTCTTAATAAAAAATAAATTTATGGCTTGCTTTTTCGAACGTTTGTTCTATAATATAAATATCGAACAGACGTTCTGAAAAAAGGAGAGTGCTTCTAACATGCTAGAATTGAAAAAAACAACACTACAGCAAATAACTCAGGGTATTCAAAAACAATTCACCTCGTACAGCAGACAAGACTTTAGTAATTGCATACAAATGCCCCTTTTCCAGCTTAATTTTTTTATTAACCAAGCAATCCAAAAACATAAAGTTATCAGCATCAGTTATAAAGATATCCATGATAATGAATTTGCAGCAACGGGATTTATTTCAAGAAATAAAAATAATAAAACAATTTTCAAACTTGATAATCTTGGAGATAATTTATCACATCTGCTAAACATTAATCAAATAAAATACATTAAGCTTGCCAAAGAATAAATCACCCTTAATTATCTTGTTTAACTAATAAAAATCATCAGGAGTATGACATCGGACATAATAAGTTTGAATATAAATAAGGGGGTGGTTCAAAGCTTAACTTTTGAGCCACCTCCTCTATTTATTTCGTATAAACATGTTCCATAGGTCAAAATGCTCCATCTAACTTCGAATTAATACTCAAATTTTCCTGACTTATATCACAACTCCTTATTAAGTAAAGAACTTTGACTTATGAAACCAATTTAGTTGGAGTCAAAAAGAGGCTAAATCAAGATTTAACTTTTGATCTAGCCCCAACAATTTTTTATTTCTAGTACAATTCTAAGTATTGATCCCGTTCCCATTGTGAAACTTCTTGACGATAAGCACCCCATTCGAGTTTCTTACCCTCAATGAAGTTTTGATACAGATGAGGACCCATTGCCTTTGCAATTACTTCGTCTTTTTCAAGCTCTTTAATCGCATTATGCAAAGTTGATGGAAGATCAGAGATTCCATTTGCTTTACGCTCTTCCGCATCCATTACATAAATGTTACGATCAATTGGTTTTGGAGCTTGAAGTTTTTTACGCAATCCATCCAACCCGGCTTCAAGAATTGATGCAATCGCCAAGTATGGATTTGCACTTGGATCAACACTACGCAATTCAAGACGCGTTGACATACCACGAGCAATTGGAACACGTACAAGTGGCGAACGATTTCGACCAGACCAAGCAACATAAACTGGTGCCTCATATCCAGGTACTAAACGTTTGTATGAATTAACAGTTGGATTAGTCACAGCTGTAAAGTTACGTGCGTGCGTCAGCAAGCCGCCCAAGAAGTAGCGTGCTTCTTGAGATAATTGCATTTCATCACTTTCATCGAAAAATGCATTTCCTTCACTGTTGAATAATGACATATTGATATGCATACCCGAGCCATTAATACGGTCAAGTGGCTTTGGCATAAACGTCGCATGTAATCCGTGCTTTCTTGCAACGGTCTTCACAACTAATTTAAAAGTTTGAATATTATCACATGCCTGAAGTGCTCCAGCATACTTAAAGTCGATTTCATGCTGGCCAGGTGCAACTTCATGATGGGAAGCTTCAATATCAAAGCCCATGTTTTCTAATTCCAAAACGATATCGCGACGACAGTTTTCACCTAAATCAACAGGAGCTAAGTCAAAGTAACTTCCCTTATCATTAAGATTCAGCGTTGGCTTACCAGTTTCTGGATCAAGTTTAAACAAGAAAAATTCTGGTTCAGGCCCAATATTAAAATCAGTAAAGCCTAATTCCTTCATTTCACCAAGAACACGAATTAAATTATTACGCGGATCACCGATGAATGGTGTACGATCAGCATTGTAAACTTCACAAATGACACGAGCTACTTTTCCATGTTCACTTCCCCATGGGAAAATCATCCAAGTTGATAAATCTGGATATAACCACATATCACTCTCTTCAATTCTAACAAAACCGTCTATTGAAGAACCATCAAACATTAGTTTATCGTCTAATAACTTTTCAAGTTGGCTAATTGGAACCTCAACGTTTTTGATAACACCATATAAGTCAGTGAACATCAAGCGCAAAAATTTAACATTTTCATCTTTGGCTATCTTACGAATATCATCTTTTGTATAATTAGGCTTTACCATCATTAAATCGCTCCTTATTAAATTTTTAGAAGTTATTATTATGCTTAAAAGAAGACTCATCCTGCTTGCTAAGCCCACTTACTGCAATAAATTCATCACGCAAAATTCGTCGTACATCAGTGTCGGTCAGCGGTTTTTCCAGTTTGGCTTGCTTCTCAGCAAGTTTTCGCTCATTCTCATCGTATATATGCTTAATCCCAGCCATGTTAATTCCTTCATCCAAAAAATCTTTGATCTCAAGTAAACGATCGATGTCATTCAAAGAATACATCCTACGATTACCTTCACTACGCTTAGGCATAACCAACTGCTGCTCTTCATAATAACGAATCTGACGTGCTGACAAATTTGTGAGCTTCATTACTGTACCAATGGGTAACACGGCAAGCGAACGTCTGAGCTCCTTCTCTTTCATAACAACCCTCCTCTAAGTTACGCCCTTATGATAGCAAGGGCTATTATGAATGTCAACGCCAAATGTTATATCTTCTTACATCTTTTTGTTTTCAAAGAAAGTTTCGCCTACTGCGTTACTAATCGCAATTTTTACATGGGAATAAGTTAATCCTCCTTGAACATACAAAGTAAACGGAGCTCTCAAAGGCCCGTCAGATGATAACTCAATTGTTGAACCTTCTGTAAAACTACCCGATGCCATTATTTCTTCATCCTCATATCCATCCATATAACTTGGTACTGGGTCTACAAAGGAATTTACAGGTGAGTAATGCTGAATAGCTGCGCAAAATGAAATCATTGCTTCTGGATTTCCAAAACTAATTGTTTGGACTAAATCAGTCCTCGGTTCGTCCCATTTTGGAGAAACAGCAAGTCCCATTTTTTCTAGCAATGCACTTGCAAAGACTGCACCTTTGATTGCATTTGCGGTCACATTTGGTGCCAGAAAAAAGCCCTGAAACATATCACGCATATGTCCAATAGTTGCCCCTTCATTTTTGCCTGCTCCAGGGACATTTAAACGATTTCCTGCTTGCTTAATTAGGTCTTTTCTTCCCACTATATAAGCTCCTGTCTTAGCAATACCTGCACCTGCATTTTTAAACAATGATCCTGCCATTAGATCTGCTCCATATTCAGTAGGTTCATGCACTTCTGAAAACTCACCGTAACAATTATCAATAAAGATAATTACATTCGGCCTGATTTGCTTTACAAATCTAATCATTTGTTTGATCTTTTCAACCGTGAAGCTTGCACGGTCTGAATAACCACGTGAGCGCTGAATAGCGACTACTTTAATCTTCTCGTCAGCTTTCAACTTTTGTTCAACATCTCTATAGTCAACCTCACCACTCTTAAGTAATGCTGAATAATTAAAATTAATACCAAAATCTTTCAATGTTCCAGGTTCATTTCCAACAATACCAACAACATGTTGGATGGTATCATATGGCATTCCCGTCATATAAAATAACGTGTCTGCGGGCCTAAGCACCCCAAAAAACGCTGTCGTAATGGCATGTGTTCCAGAGATTAACTGTGGTCTAACCATTGCATCTTCAGTGTTAAAATAATCTGCATAAATTGCATCCAGCTTGTCTCTTCCGACATCATCATAACCATAACCCGTAGAACCTGCAAAATCTTCTTCTGCCACATGATGTTCTTTAAAACATTTCAATACTTTCATTTGATTGTACGTAGCTTGATCATCAATTTCTTGAATCTTACCCTCTATCTGCTTTTCGACCTCTTCAATTTTTTGTTGTAATTTTACTGGTAATTCATCCATCCATGTGCTCAAATTTCATCTATCCTTTCTCTTTAAGCCATAACAAAACTGTGTTTTCTATTTTTTCAATCTCTGTTTCATCAGAAAACAAATTAAACCACGTTACATCCATTTTATTTCGAAACCACGTCAGCTGTCTTTTGGCATAGTGTCTCGAATTTTTCTTTATCTCTGCTACCCCATTTGCTAAGCTATCTGTCCCATTGATGAAGGGAAAAAGTTCTTTATATCCAATTCCCTTACCTGCTTGAAAATCTATCCCACCTTTTTGAAACAACCAGCGAACCTCATCCACCAAACCCTCGTGTATCATTTGATCGACCCTTTGCTCAATTCTTTCATACAAAACATTACGTTCTGTATTCAAACCAATTACCAAAGCATCAATTTCCCGATCTGGTTGATCAAATTGTTCCGAAAACTTGCATCCTGTCACTTCATACACTTCAATAGCACGAATAATTCTTCTGACATTATTAACCGGAATTTGTGCCGCAGCAACCCTATCAATCTCATTTAAGTAGCTCCACAGAGCTTTTTTTCCATTTTTCAAAGCAAAATTTTGAAATTTGATTCGTATATCCTGACTGTTTTTTACTTCATTACCACCTAAATTATATCCAGCAAGTAACGCTTGTAGATAGAAACCTGTTCCTCCTACAATCAAAGGTAATTTTTTTCTGTTGCTGATTTCCTTAATTTGGTCCTTAGCATCCTGCACAAAATCTGCAACCGTAAAGCGCTGATTAACTTCTCTGATATCAATCAAATGGTGTGGAACTAACTTTCGCTCGTCCACAGTAGCTTTTGCTGTTCCAATGTCTAAGCCACGATAAACCTGCATAGAATCCCCTGAAATTATTTCGGCATCAAATTTCTGTGCCAATGCAAGCGACAACGAGGTTTTTCCAACTGCGGTAGGTCCGACAATAACGATCACTTTATAAGCCAAAAAAATGGCTCCTTTCAATATTTTTATTCTATTTTTAAGCAAAATAATCAATAAACTGGAATTTGAAATCAAAATACTTCATAATGAATATGTATTAATTAAATTGAGGGGGTTTTTTAATTGAAACAATTTAATACAGGATTTTTATTAGGAATTGTTACAACAATCGGCGCCGCTGCAGGTTGTTTTTATGCTTTCAAGAAGAACGTTATTGAACCAATTGAAGTAAAAGAAGAACTCGACGATCAACACCGACGTCGTGCAATCCGTAAAATGCATTCTGCACATCAAGGATAACACCTTTAGATTAATCTATGTACAACTATCCTAAAAGCTAATTAATTGTATCTGAGAAAAGGGCTGCCACAAAACATTCGTTTTGGCACAGCCCTTTTTTCATTACCTATAAATATATTACTTTCACTAACTCACTATAGCACCAAAAAACCTCTAAATTTTCTACCCTATGTCAAGTCTGCTACTTTCTCTTCTTAATCTTACCATCCCAACGTTCAAAACCGTTCTTTAGCACAAAAATATCCTTATAACCATCTTTATGCAGTTTAACTGCAATTCTTGTACTTAAAGACTTGCCTTGATCATATAGATACACAGGCATATCCTTACGAATCGATTCTTTCATAATCTTGAATTGAGTATATGGAACATTACGTGCCCCCATTATATGGCCTGCATCAAAATTATCCTTATCCCTTAAATCGATAATTTGTCCTACATGCATTCCTTGCCTGAAATCTTTATTTTCAAGCAACGTAGCGACACGTCTTCCTTGATACCATAAATACAGTTGATTTCCAATAATGTAAAGTAGAATTGCAATGGCGATAATATCAATTACAACCCAGATCGAAACATTTAATACCATAAACTATCATCCCCTTTTTCATTCTAAACTCTTATTTGAAGCGCAAAGCCAATGATGCAGCGCCAATCACACCAGCTTCATTCCCTAACTGTGCTAATTTAAGCTGAGTAGACTTCCTGACTGTTGGAAAAGCAAACTCTAAAAAATATTTTTCAACTCGGCTTAATAAGAATACCCCAGCTGCAGACACACCGCCACCGATAACAATAGATGAAGGATTTAGTAAATTCCCAATATTTCCACAAGCTAGTCCCAAGTAATAGCAGACACGATCAACAACCATCTTCCCAAGGAGATCATCTTCTTTTGCCAAATCAAATACAATTTTAGATGTAATTTCCTGTCCATCATCTAATGCACGCTTTAATTTTGAATCTCCAGCAAATTCTTCTGCAAGATCGCGGGCAACACGAACAACACCTGTAGCTGAAGCATATGTCTCCAGACACCCATGATTGCCACAAGTACACAAATACCCATTTGGCTGCACAATCATATGGCCGATTTCACCTGCTGCACCAAGGCCATGGAGAAGCTCGCCATTAGAAACCAATCCACCACCAACACCCGTTCCCAATGTAATAAAGGCGACTTCTTTATCGTTTTCACCGGCGCCCTTCCATTGTTCACCTAAAGCAGCAACGTTTGCATCATTATCAATTGCAAAAGATATCTTTGTTTCTTCTTCAACAACTTTTTTTACTTCTTGCTGGGTTTTCCAATTAAGATTATAAGCGCCCGTTACAGTTCCTGCTTCTAAGTCAACTGTACCGGGTGACCCCATACCAATTCCAAGAAATTGTTTAGGCACCATCCCATATAAACTTAGATGATGATTAATAGATTCAACTATGTCTGGAACGATATGCGCCCCATCATCAAGAATATTAGTTTCAAAACTCCATTTTTGTTGAATTTCACCTTTTTCAGTTAAAATTGCAAATTTGATTGTTGTACCACCTAAATCAATACCAATTAATTTTTTTTCCATTAATTGTCCCTCCAAAAAGTAAATGTCTAGTTATTTTCTTCAACCCTATGTTCACGAGTCAAAACCAGTTTAGCATTCAAAAATGTTTGCTTATCGATAACTCCCGCCTGATACAAATTATCAATCTCAAGTGCCATTAATTCAATATCCCATAGCCGCTTACCGACATAAACAAAAACTCCAAATTTTTTTAATAGCTGTTGTACGTCGTAAAGTGTCTTCAAAAAAACATCTCCAATTAATTATAATAGAAAACTTTAATTTTTAAAACCCAAAGTAAACATCATAATACATAGACACACTAATGCTAGACCGCTGACAACCCTTTTTGGGAGTGGAACATTGCCTACACGCGGAACACCTACACAATAACCAATCAAAAAGCCGCCAATAAGCCCACCAATATGTCCTGCCAAATCAACACTGCCATAAAATCCAAAAACAATATTCAATACAACCAACAGCAAAAACTGCCTTGCCATTGCCCTGATATATGGGTTACTACTAAATGATTCTCCCATCATCAAATAAATTCCAAATAATCCAAACAATGCAGTGCTCGCACCTGCAGATAAAGCATTTGGATTGAATGCAAAACTTGCAAGATTTCCAGCAACTCCACTCACTAAGTAGACAGCCAAAAATCTGACACGGCCTAAAATACCTTCAAGTTGAATTCCTACAAAATATAAGGTTATCATGTTCAAAACAAGATGTTCAAATCCAATATGCAAAAACATTGGTGTGATTAAGCGCCACCATTGTCCCGCAATAATGAGCGAATTAACTTTTGCGCCAAAGTCAACTAATACCCCGATGCTTTCACTGCCGCCCGCCAAAGTCATTAATACAAAGACGATTACATTAATCCCCAAAAGTGTATAGGTAACCACAGGTTTCTTTACCACCATAAATCATCCTCACAAAGTCAATATTTTTTCTATCAAAACATCAGTTTCTTCAACCGGCCAAACTGATTCCTCAAAAAAGCGCGCCTTTTCAGCGAGACTAACCGTTGTACCTCCATAATCAGCTAAAAAGCGATCAAAATATCCACCGCCAAATCCCAGCCGCTCTCCTTTCGAAGAAAATGCTAATCCTGGAACAATAATTAAATCAATTCGGGACTTTTCAAGCGTTATACCGGAACTTTCAGGCTCTAATATTCCAAATTTATTTCTCGCAACTTTCATCGTTGGAGTTAATAATTTAAAACTCATTTTTCTCTGTGCCAAAGTGAGTGGGATGCAAACCTGCTTAGATTCCATCCATGCTTGCAAAATAATTGGTTTAGTATCAATTTCAGAAGGTAAACTCAGAGTCACACCTACCGTATCAGCCTTACTCCATTCAGAAGAATTAAAAAGCTTTCTGTAAAGTAATAGTTCATCTAATTCTTTGTCCCATCCACTCTTTCTCTCTTCAAATATCGCCAATTGTTTTTTTCTATATAGTATTTTTTCTTTATTCATTACCAACAAATAACCCCCAAAAAGATTCTATATTAAGAATTTCAAAGAGTGTAACATAACAAAAAACAACAGGAAAAAGTTCCTGTTGTTATTTTGTTTCGCGATGTAATGTTACCTTGTTGTCACGTGGACAGAACTTATTCAATTCCAAGCGATCTGGGTTATTACGCTTATTCTTACTAGATAGGTATGTCCTCTCATGACATTCAGTACATTCCATTGTAATGTGTACACGCATATTCAAAACCTCCAAACTACGACTTCATTTCAAAAAGGCGACTAAGCCCTTAACGTAAATATAATACCATCTTTTATACAAACACGCTAGTATTTTTTCAAAAAATGTTAAGGAAATTCCCTTGACAGCCTAATTCGTAGTATAACCATCACTGGATTGTACATCTTTCCAGTAAGCTGTATAGATTGCACTCATTGACGTCATGTTGATTGAATCTTCTTCAGACATCCCAGGAAACGCAATCGCAATCACAACTTGCGGATTTTTAGCAGGTGCATATGAAACACCACTTAATGTCGTTGTTTCATTAGTTCCATAATAGGTCTGCGCAGTCCCAGTTTTTGCAACGACTTGTGGATTCAAATCTGCAAGTTTTGTCCCAGTTCTCAATGAATTAGATCCATGAACTACGTCCCAAAAACCAGTCTTTACAACATTCCACTCTGCACTTGTTGCACTTACAACGTTCAAGATGTTCGGTGTAAACTGATATTTAGTCTTCCCCAAAGTACCATCTTTATTTGTACCTCGAATGGCCTGTAAAATGTGCGGTTGCAAACGATAACCACCATTCGCAACAGTTGCCATATACTGTGCTAACTGAATTGTAGTATACGAATCATAGTTACCAAATGACAAGTCAAGTGCTTTACCAATATCGCTCTGACTTGAGGGTCCCTCATAGCCGGAAGCTTCACCTGGAATATCAACCCCAGTCTTCACACCTAAACCAAATTGGTTAAAATAGCCCCTAAGTTTGCTGAATATTGAGGTTGACATATTCAATGAAGCATTTTCCTGATAATTGAACCCAGCTTCACGCATTGCCAACTGCATCATATATGAGTTTGAAGAAATCTCCAAAGCATCAGAAGCCGTTAATTGTAAATTGTCATTTCCTGAAGCGTTAAACCATGAAGATTTACTTGCTGTATCTTTCAGTTTGATTGGCTGATCAGTAAAAGTATTACTTGTGGGCGTAATTGCACCAGACATTAAACCTCCCATTACGGTTGCGCCCTTAACAACAGACCCCATAACAAATGACTGATTGATTGTTCCAAGTGCGTTTTCAGAAACCTTACCGGTCTTAATATTACGGTTAACACCTGCTAAACCATAAATTGCTCCTGTATTAGGGTTCATTATTACCGCATACGCACCAGCGAGATAAGGATTACTTCCCGAAACACTCTTAACTGCACTTTTCATAATACTTTGAACATCTTGTTGGAATTTTTCATTGATTGTTAAAACAACATTGTCACCCTTTTTGCCACCATAAGTCTTAATTTCTTTGGTAATTTTATTATTTTGAGTTTCAAGTGTTGTAACCGAATTAGTGCCCTTCAATACATTTTCATATTCAGCTTCAATATAGCTTGAGCCAACACTATCATCTCTTGCGTAGCCTTCTGCTAGAAGTTCACTTAACTGATCACTTGGTAATCCCTGCTTTTTACTTGTGACAGTTCCGATAACACTTTTAACAGAACTACCATTCGGATAACTTCGCGACCAACTCGTGCCAATCTTTACACCGGCCATTTGAGACAGATTTTCCCCCACCTCAGACATTTCACGATCGCTAACATCCTCATACTTCAAGTACACAGTTGAGAGTGAATATGCACCACTCATCTTCGAATAAACAATTGCTGCCTGCTTTTGTTTGCTTGTGAGATTAGCCGTGAGCTTATGCTTCTTCACATAAGCTACTTCAGCTTTGTAAGTTGCTGTTCCACTCAAACTTGAAAACTTGGTTATCTGTTTTTTTAATTTGTTGTTAACTGCCTTGAGATTTTGTTCATTTCCAAGATAGTAATCAGATTTCATTGCCGTGGTCATTGTTGAAGTGTCGATCTTGACATATTTAACAAGTTCGTTAGCAATTTGATACATCTGTTTTGAGGTAACAGACAACGGTTTTGTATAAGTAATCGCTCGCGAAGCGCTATTTGAAACCAGAACCTTTCCAGTTGAATCATAAATCATTCCACGCTGAACACTCCCTGTCTCAGTCTGTGTATCTGTACTACTGATTTCAGATTCAAATTTGGTTCCGTTAACAATTTGGAGATTTGCTAACTGCCAGATTAAAGCAGCAAATAGCAAAAAAACAATTACAAAAAGAAAATTCAGTCTAAAAGGTGTCTGTGATTTCTTTATTTGTCTTTTTTTACTTGTTTTTCTAAGAAACTTCAATTTTTTTCCCTCACAATAAATAATTAATTAGCCTTTTTCTAACATCGGCCTACCACATAATAACTCACCTAATAATGTTACCATAAATTAGTCTTGATACTTTATTAATTGTCTAAACTTTAATAAAAACTACATGCTTTTTTCAACTTTGCATTTAAGTATGTATTATAATTGAAGATGTTACATAAATCATTATTAGGAGTCTAGCATGAAAATAAGATTAGCACATTTTGTTCGTAGTCACTATCCTTTATTACTTAGTTTCTTCTTACCTATTTTTCTAATGGGCGGTTATTTCATCTCACAAGGAATGTTTCCTTTTGGTAAAAGTAGTTTATTAACTGTCGATTTAGGACAGCAATACATTGATTTCTTCTCATATTTCAGAAGAACCCTTTTATCAAATCCAAGTGGCTTCTTCTATTCATTCTCCAAAGAAGTCGGCGGCAACATGGTTGGTGAGTGGGCATATTACCTCATGAGTCCATTTAATTTATTCTTGCTGTTATTTCCCGAAAAGTACTTAGCAGCAGGAATTATGCTGATTACACTCCTAAAGTACGGCTGTGCTGGTTTATCTTTTGGCTATTTTTTAAAGAAAATGCGGACACAGTCAGGTCTGACAATCGTTGCCTTTGCAACTTCATACGCAATGATGGGTTGGTTTGTTGCAAACCAATTAAATTTGCTGTGGCTGGATGCAACGATTTTCTTACCACTGATTGTCTTGCAGCTTCACAGACTTTTATCAGGTAAAAGAAGCTGGCCGTACATTGTTTTATTAGCCATTATGCTAATTGACAATTATTATATGGGCTATATGATCTGCTTATTTTTAATTCTATATTTTATTTGGTTTGTATTCTCAAGCAAACGAGATTTAAAGCAAGTTTTCTCATTGAGCCTTCGCTTTATTGCCAGCTCACTTATTGCGGTCACAACCTCAATGATCATTCTGCTGCCAACAGTTGCTTCTTTACTTTCAAGTAAAGGGCAGTATACGCAAAGCTCTGTAAGTTTTAAGTTCGAATATAATGCTCTAAAAATACTTTCCAAATTCATTGTCGGTTCATTTAACTTTCAACAAATGCCCTCGGGCTATCCCAATCTCTTTATTGGCTCTGTTTTCTTGATTGGATTCTTTTTATACTTTGTCGATTCAAGAATCAGCTTACGCGAACGAATTTTGGCATTTTTAATTAGTATTTTCCTAGTCTTATCTTTATGCTTTGAACCTCTTGATCTCTTGTGGCATGGGTGGCAATTCCCAGTCTGGTATCCATATCGCTTTTCGTACATCATAAGCTTTTGGATGCTTCTTCTAGCAAGTCGAACTCTCAAAAATTTTATAGCCATTCGCCCTTGGAAAATCTGGCTGAGTTTCATTCTTTATGCCGGTATAATTGCATATTCCTTCGTAAACGAGAAAAAGTTCTCCTATATAACGAACGAGACCTTGATTTTTACAGCCGTTTTTGCAACCCTTGCTCTTGTAGTCCTGGCTTTTGCTGTAAATTCAAAATATAATAAAATCAAAATTTTCTTACTGTGTTTGATCAGTATTGTTGAGATATCAATGAACGCCTATATTTCGTTAGGTAATTTGAGTTATCTCACACAAAAAGACTATGCAACTCCTACAAAGGCACTTGTAAAAGACAGCAGTTACCTGAACAGTCTCAAAGACAGTGCTTATCGTACCGGACAAACATATAGTCGTACCAAAAATGATGGCCTAGCTAATAATTTGAATACCGGTTCATATTTTAGTTCGGCGCTTGAAAAAAGCATTCCAGATTTTTATGGTATGCTTGGAAATCCTGATGGGGATAATTATGTTACTTATTCAAACGGCACAATTATTAGTGATGCCCTCTTGAATATGAAATATTTCATTGCACCAATTGATAGCTCATTGCTAAAAAAAGAGCAGCCGCTCTCGTCCTTGACAGAGAAACCTGATTTATCTCGTTATACGTCGATTAAACAAAATAAATTAACTCAAATTTATAAAAACAGCAATGCACTAGGCTATGCTTATCTTGCCAATAATCAGTTGAAAAATCTGCAAGTACTCTATGATAATCCAATTGAATATCAAACTGAATGGTTGAATGACACAATCGGCAAGCAAAATACAAAATACTTTGAAGCACAAAACTTCAACGAAGTCGTATTCCAAAATATTGAACAATCAACTAAATTGACGAATACTGTTTTTAAAAAGAAAAATTTTGCGAAAACAGCCCAAATAATTTTTAAATTTACACCTAAAACAAATAATTCATACTATTTAACACTTGGTTCTGCTTTTGATTCAGACAACGTCTCATTATACTTAAATAATCAGCCGTTGAAACAATACGGAACTTTCAGGCATACTGTCGTAGTTAATATTGCAAACCATTCAAAGGGACAGGAGATTGTGTTAACTGCACGTTTTAAAAAATCTTCACTATGGTTAAATAATTTTGTCCTTTATAAAATGAACAATAATTTGGTTCAAAATAAGATTAAGCAGATTAAGAAACATTCAGTTAATCTGAAACAGATTTCATCCCGTAAACTAGTGGGATCTTATAATGCTACTGCAAACCATCTCTTAGCTACCACAATTCCCTATAGCTCTGGATGGACAATCCGTGTAGATGGCAAAAAGGTTTCGACTTTCAAAATTCAAAATACATTTCTTGCAGCAAATGTAGCTAAAGGAAAGCATTCAATTACTTTAACCTATACACCACCCTTATTTGTGATAGGTACCATAACTACGCTAATTAGTTTAGTCATATTGCTATTCATAATTATCTTTGACCACAAAAAAAGACGACGCTGAGGTCAGCAAAGCAAACCTCTGCACACATCTTAATAACAGTTATCAATCCATCAAACTATTGAAATGAGCAACATCCCTTTGATAACCAACAACTAGTAGACTATCTCCCAGAACCAATGCATCACTTGGTGCAGGAGAGATGTCTATTTTTTTATCATGCCTAATTGCAATCACATTAAGTGCATATTTTTTTCTGAATTCAAGTGAGGCCAATGATGCTCCCACAAATGAATTTTTTGTAATTTTAATTTCAGCAACCTTAATATCAGAGGATAAATCAAGATAGTCCAGCATGTTCCTTGAAAGGAGATTCTTTCCAATTCTTGTCCCCATATCTCGTTCAGGATGTACAACTTTATCTGCACCTAATTTTGTCAAAACACGTGCATGATACTCATTTTGTGCCTTGGCAGTAATATATTTAACTCCTAACTCCTTGACCATCAATGTCACAAGAATACTCGCCTGAATATCTTCACCAATTGCGATTACAACATGATCAAAGTTTCGAATACCAATTGATTTGAGTGTACTTTCATCTTGTGCATCAGCAATAACTGCTTGTGTTGCAATGTCCTTAAAATCATTGATGCGTGCCTCATCTTTATCAATCACCAAGACCTCAGCCCCCGCGTTTATTAAAGTCTGACAAACACTTGAACCAAACCTCCCTAATCCAATCACAGCAAAAGTTTGTTTAATCATTCTATGAAGTTCCTCCTGAACGAAAAAAGGCGCCGCGACACAAAATAAATTCTGTCAAAGCCCCTTCTCACTAATATTTTCACATCTTCAAAACATAAAAGGCAACTAAATTAATAATTCATTAGGCTTAAAATATCATAATCCTTAATTTTATCGCGTCCATTTAAGGCATCAAGCTCAATAATAAATGCACATCCCACAACAATGCCACCTAATTGCTTGACTAAATCAATTGTTGCTCCAATTGTCCCCCCAGTAGCCAGTAAATCATCAGTAACCAACACTCGCTGTCCTGGTCTCACAGCATCCTTATGCATATAAAGCGCTGAAGTACCATATTCAAGCTTGTATGTTGCTTCAATTGTTTCACGAGGTAATTTTCCCTTCTTGCGTGCAGGTGCAAAACCAACACCAAGTTCATAAGCCACAGGACAACCAACAATAAAACCGCGAGCTTCTGGTCCAACAATCATCTCAACTTTTTTGTCACGAGCAAATTGAACAATTCGTGCCGTAGCTTGCTTATAAGCTTCACCATCAGCCATCAAGGGTGAAATATCCCTAAAGATTATTCCCTTCTCAGGATAATCAGGAATATTTGCAATATACTTCGTTAGATCTAGTGCCATTTTATAAACGCTCCTTTAATTAAACTGTTATGAATTGAGAAATAGTAGCCTCAAATTCTGCAGTTTTACTCGTCAATAAGACATTTTCTGCTTCAAGCAATCGTTGTCTTGCACGATAACTAGGAGCATCTTTCAAATTAATTTGTTTACTTGAAGATGATCCAGCCATTAATCCATTGTCTATTTTAACAAATCCAACTTCAAAAAACACCTGTATGGTAAAAATCAACAAATCTTTTTTCATTTTCAGGTAATCTGCTAATTTATTCAAATCTTTTTTTAGATCCACATTTTTGTGTGAAATTACAAACCTGTAAACTTTTCCCAGTTCCTCCTTAGATGGCATTCCATTAAGAAGTACCGGCTTATACGGATAAAGAATTGTTGTTATCTCTGCAAACTCAATTTTTTTTAGTAAAATACCGAAACTCTCCAAATTAGGAGGACAATCAACGACAACAAGATTATCTACTTTTATTCTCCCAGATAACTCTTCCAGACCAACAATAATTCTTGCATCATGCTTAAAATAACCAGCTAGTTTTTTATAAACTATTGCATTAAAGAAAAAGAATTCGCCATCCGTTTGCAACAAACCAGCGGTCAATCTACTGCGTCTTAAGTCATTAAGTCTAATCTTAGGTATCTCTGTGACATTCAAACAAAAATCCTTAATCATTACCTGCAGCTTAGTTTGACCCTTCCACACATTGGTAGTTAATTCGCCAACAAATTCAATGTCATCGGCATTAGCTACCAACTGTTGTCCATGCTCACCAACAGAAAATGCAATTGCATCAATCGCTGCTCCTTTGCCTTTTATAGACATTTTAAAATGATTTTTCTCTTGTCCCATTAAGATTGCATTTTGTATTTTGTAATTTGCAAAAGAAAAAATTGGCTTAGGATTATCTACCCCAAATGGTGCTAGTTGCTTCAATTCAGCAATAAAATCAAGACTAAGCTCATCTACCTCAAGCGTCTGCTCAATTCTCAATTGTGACTTTTTATCTAAATCTAGCTTCTGCTTTTTTGCTTCATCATCTAATATTGCTTGTAATTCCACAATTTTTGACTTTTCCAAAGAGAGTCCACACGCCATATGGTGCCCACCAAAACTGGTTAAAAGGTCACGATGGCTATTAATTGCATCAAAAAGTTGGAAATCCTCAATTGACCTTCCTGAACCCTTAGCAATCTTTCCATCATCCGTGATACTTAACACTAATGATGGTTTGCCTGTCTTTTCAACTAAATGACTAGCAACAATTCCCAGTACACCTTCGTGCCAATTCTTACCAGCAACAACGTTCACTAGATGTTTAGTGGTATTCTCCATCAGTTTTTGGGATGCCTGCTTTGAAATTGTTGTTACCAGTTCCTTACGTCTAGTATTCAATTCTTCAACTTGGCTTGCAATCTGCTTCGCCCTATCTTCATCAAGCGTGGTTAATAATTCCACACCAAGATTTCCATTTTGAATTCTGCCCAAAGAATTTAATCGTGGGGCAAGTGCAAAACCAATCGTTTCTTCATCGAGATCAGCAATGCCAATTTTAGCATTATTCAATAATGCTAATAGACCTATTCGCTGAGTGTTTCTCAGTGACATGATTCCAAACTTGACAAGCGCACGATTTTCATCAAGTAGCGGCATTAAATCAGCAACGGTTCCAATTGCAACTAAATCAAGCAGTTCTTGTGGAATATCTTCCAATAACGCTGAGGCTACTTTGAAAGCAACGCCAACACCTGCCAAATTTGGCCAAGGATACTCTTTATCAGGATGTCTCGGATGAACAACGGCAGCGGCCTCGGGTAACCTGTCAGGTAATTCATGGTGGTCGGTTATTACAACGTCCACATCGTGGCTGCGCGCATATGCAACCTCCGCGTAGCCGCTAACCCCGTTATCTACCGTAATAATCAGCTTTGTTCCCTCACTGATTAATCTCTTATATACCTCAATATTTGGCCCATATCCATCGATAAAACGATCAGGTATGTAATAATTTACGTTGGCACCAATTTGTTCAAGCGTTTCGTACATCACTGCCGTACTTGTTAATCCATCTGCATCATAGTCGCCATAAATCGTAATTTTTTGATCGTCCATTACAGCAGCTTGAATTCGTTCTACAGCCTTATCCATGTCATGTAAAAGATATGGATCATAAATATTATTTTCACTAGGATTTAAGAATTCAGCAGCAGCCGCAGGAGTTGAAATACCTCTTTTGACTAACAACTGTGTCAGCAATTTTGAAATGCCCATTTGCTTTTGCAGCTTGAGTTCCTTTTCTCCTAATGACGTAGACTCGAACTTCCATTCGTAGTGCGTGTCAAACAAAAAAATCAGCTCCTACTCAACTTTACTTTAAATTCAAACTATTTGTTCGATTATCATTGATCTTGCGCTGATACTCAGCTCTTACTTCAGTTACTTTCTTCTGATAGTCTGCTTCAAACTGTTTTTTGGTTTGCTCTTCGTGATCACTTTTTTTCTTTAATTCTCGTTTTAGACCAACAATCGTCATTGTTGATAATAAGACAGCAATCAAGGCACCTAGTAACAAAGAGACTACCAAGATTAATACTAGCGGTAAACTAAACTTGCCAAAGAGAAAATTCAGTTCAACCTTTTGCGTATTCAATAGTGCAAAAACAACGACAACAAGTGCTATCAAAAGTGCTAGAATCATCCGCCACTGATTTTTCATAATTAACTCCCCTTTTCAATGCCTATTCCTTTTAACGTCTATTTTTTATTGAACAAATCTCCTGCCAAATAATCACCAACTCGTGGAAACAAGTCATAGAAGCGATGAGCGATTTCAAACACAAAAGGTATTGTGAGCTCTCTTTTACTCGTTCCTATTGTGTTAACTACTTTTTGTGCAATTTCTTCTGGCTTCTGGATCAAAAAGCCAATCTTACTCAAATAATTGCCTGTCTGATCTGCAATTTCAAAAAAATTAGTATCAATTGGTCCTGGATTAACGGTTAGCACAGAAATACCCAATGGCCTCAGCTCAAGCCTTAATGCATTCGAATATCCTAGTACAGCAAACTTGGTTGCTGAATATACAGCAGATTTGGGAGTTGCAATTTTACCGGCCGCAGATGCAACATTAATGATGGCTCCCCTGTTGCGCTGTGCCATCTTAAGCGCAGTAAACTTCGATAGATACATCAAGCCCAGCACATTGACTCTAAACATTTTTTCTGCCGTCTTCATTTCGAAATTCAAGACATCCTCCATTAGTCCGAATCCAGCATCATTAACGAGTACATCAATCGGACCAAGTTCATCTTCAACCTCTCCAACTAAGTTCTCAATCTGCTCCGGGTCTTCAACATCCAACTGCTTCGCAACTGATATTCTTCCTGACAACTTCTGACATTCTTTAGCAACCTCTTCAAGTCTATCCAATCTTCTGGCACAAACAACCACAATTGCACCTTTTCTCGCTAATTCATACGCAATCTGCTCACCTAATCCAGAAGATGCCCCAGTTACAACAACAATTCGATTATGCAAATCCCTCAGCTGTTTATAATTCTTCATTCTTTCCCTCCTGTTTACGAGAAAATGGAACCACATAAGTATCAAAATCATTTGCCAATGTCGTATTTTTAAAAATCTTATGTGCATCTTTTTCAAGCTGCACTGCTTTTGCACCAATATATCTTGCAGAAATATGTGTGAGAAATAGTCGTTTTACTCCAGCTTGTTTAGCAATTTTTGCAGCTTGCATATTAGTTGAATGATGATAATTATACGCCAGTTGTGCCTCATCCTTGCCAAAGGTACTCTCATGAATAAGTACATCTGCATTCTTTGCTAATTCTAAAATCGATGATGTCTGTCTTGTATCACCAAGAATAGTCACAATTCTGCCTTTCTTTTTTTCCCCAAGATAGTCATTTCCATCAACAATTCTGCCATCAGCCAATGATACCCTCTCACCTGCCTTCAGTCTGCCATATATTGGACCAGCTGGTATATGCTCCGCTCTAAGTTGTTCAACTTGAAGTTCTCCGGCATAGTCGCTTTCAACTACACGATACCCAAAACATTCGATTCGATGATCTAACCTATCAACATAAACTTGAAAGCGTGCTTCGTCTACCAATAACCCCGTTTGTTCAATTTCAATGTATTTTATTTTGTAAGTTAATTTAGATTGTGAAACACGCAAACTCATTTGCACAAAATCCTTTACTCCTTTTGGTCCATAAATCACCAAAGTTCCCATCTGTTGAGCACCTTGGAAAGAGCGGCTACTTAAAAAGCCAGGAAGCCCAAAAAGATGATCTCCATGAAGATGTGTAATAAAAATCCTAGTCACCTTTCGTGGCCTTATCGATGTTTTTAATATTTGATGCTGTGTTCCTTCTCCAACATCAAATAACCAAACTTCATTTATTTCCTCTAAAAGCTTTAGGGCTATACTAGTTACATTACGTGACTTCGCAGGCGATCCCGCACCAGTTCCTAAAAATTCAATTTCCATATATAATTCCAATCTATTAAACCAGCAAAGATGGTTTAAAATATAATAATGTCTTACACTATTTTAACATCAAAATAAAAGCTGTCACTATTTTTAATTACAAAATATAATTAAAGTGGGATTTTAAAAAAATTTATCCTAAGAAGAGAGGAACAACATGTATCTAAAAGACTTTACAACACTTATATTTGGACTCAATCCTTATTATCAATTATATTTTCAGGTAGATAATGCCTTGATTCCGATTACAAAATTTTCGGTCAATGATCAATCTGCGATTTTACACACAAATTCTAATTCAAATACTGCATTAAACTTAAAAACATTTTTTACTCTGTCAAACCAGTCTGTTCTATCGGACAAAGAAATTCTGATTAACTACGACTTTAATACTTTTAAAGTCTTTGGATATCGAATAGCAGAAAATAAATTATTAATAAATGGTAAGCTGCGTCTATAGAATAAAAACGAGGTTGTCCGCAAAATATTTCTTTGTGGCATCCCTCGTGTCAATTACATTACGGCGTATTCCAGAAGAAACACTTCACCTGATTAATCAGAAAATATGCACTTCGTATACTCATAATTACGTATCAAAAGTCAAAAAATTGTTAAATTCTCTTATTTTCTTTTTTACTTATCTTCTAATATTTCTTTTGCAATAAAATTGCCATAATAATTCAGTCCATATTCGTTTGGATGAACGTTATCATCATAGAACCAATTGGTATGATTATTACTATAATCATACCAATCAATTATCCGCAAATTAGAATACGTTTTAGTTGCAGCATTCAACGAGTCGTTAACTTGCTTTTGCCATCTTCTCGTTGGAACATGTGTATTTATCCAATACACTCTGCGATTTCCAATTGCTCCCATAATTTGATGCAGTTCTCCATCATTAAACGGTCCATTCGTCCCCAGACTCAACAAGACTGTATTGCTTAGCTGACCTTTTTGTGCAAGGTCATTCAAGATTCCAATTGCATCTCTTGGTTGTCTTCCGACCTTTGCATCAATATACATCTGCTGGAAGATTGATTTTAGTTTTAATGACCCATCAGCCAGTACAGAATCTCCAATTGCTGTGATTTTCATATTTGCCGCTTGTTGCTGTTGTGATTGTGTTAACTGGATTGACTTCGAACTTGATTGTGCTGAACTACTCGTACCTTTTTGTGAAGAAGCGGAACTCGAACTTGTGCCTTGTTTTCCTTTATCTTGCAGCTTTTTATTATCTTCTGTAACTTCTTTTTGGTTCTTTTTTATCACATTTTCTAATTGTTGATCTCCTTGATTACTTTGTGTTTTAGGCTGAAAAACTGCACCCGTCATGGTCAGTGCGACCATGACAACTGCACCCGCTATCCATAATCTTTGCCAACCATAACGAGACTTTTTTTTGAAAAATTCCCCAATTACTTCTTTTGTCCTAGAATAATCAAAGTGCTGTAGTGGCAATTCAATATAACGATAGGATAAATGACTAATCATCACAATCAAAAGAATCTCAATAACAACATGTATCCATGGATGTGCAGCAATATTTACATGGGACTCATAAAAAATCATTACCGGATATTGATAGAGATATATCCCATAACTTCTCTTACCCAGCCAAGTAAATACGCGATTAGTTAGCAACTTGTTCAGATCGGCTCCAGGATGTGCAACGGTTGCAATTAGGAACACTGAAATCAAGGAAAAGAAGAACATCCCTCCATGGTATGTTAAGTCACTTTCCCCAGACATTGAGAAGAACATCAAAATAATCAAAATTAGACTAACTATTCCAATACAATCTAAAATTATTCGTGACTTTTTCTGAAGATTATTTTTCAATCCTTTACTTGGCCAGATAACCGCTAAACTAGTTCCTAACAAGATAGAAAACATCCTTGTATCAGTTCCAAAATATATTCTTGAAGAATCTTGGCCGTCTTTATACAATAATGCCATCGTTAATGCTGAAAAAAAAGCAACTATAAAAATAGTATCAAAAATCGGTTGCTTTTTTCGTAGAACTACCCACAAAACTGTTAGTATAATTGGCCAGAAAAGATAAAATTGACCTTCAATCGACAATGACCAGAGATGCGTAAACGGCGACTGTACTCCAAAACGATCAAAATACGATTGCCCCTGTCTAACTTGCACCCAATTATAGACATAAAACAGGTTACCAACGATCACATTTCGGATGCCATTCAGTAAACTTCTTTGAAATAGCGTTATATATGCACTCGTAGCAACAATCATTGTAACCAATCCTGGATAAAGTCGCTTCATTCTCTTCTTATAAAAAGAAAAAAGATTGACCTTTCCATTTTTTTGGATCTCTTCATTCAAAATATCCGTAATCAGATATCCAGATAATACAAAAAAAATTGGAACTCCCAAAAAGCCACCCTGGATATCATATGGCACAAGATGATATAAAATTACCCCAATAACTGCAATTGTTCTGATACCATCAAAGCCTGTAATATAACGTCTCTTCTTATTACTCGTATTCATTTTTTTCCAACCCCAAAATACAAAAAACTTCTACAATTTATTCAACAAATTCAAATGTAAACTTATCAATTCTAACTAGATCGCCTTGTTTAGCACCCTTCGTTCTTAGAGCGTCATCAACACCCATCCCTCGTAGCTGACGAGCAAACCGCATAATGCTTTCATCATGTTCAAAATCCGTCATTTTAAATAACTTATCCAATGCATCACCACTTAATACCCAAGTTGCATCTGGATCTCTTGTGATTTCGAATGGATATTGTTCTGATTCTTCAAACTTATAAACAATTCCATTTTCAAGCTGTTCCTGTCGTTTTCTATCTGCCAGTGTTGGAAATATAGGAGTCTCCTCAAGTAAATCAGCAGCTTTCGCTATCAATTCCTTAACACCTGTATGCGTCACCGCAGAAATTTCAACAACCTCTGGTACAGTTTTGAGCATTGTATCATTCTTAATTTTAACAATAAAATCAGCTAAATTTTCCTTAGCATCCGGTAAATCCATCTTACTTGCTACTACAATTTGCGGACGCTCAAGCAGCGTTTCATCATACGAAACCAATTCCTGATTAATTTTAACAAAATCATCATATGGGTCCCGTCCATCCATGCCACTTAAATCAACTAAGTGCAGAATTACCCTTGTACGCTCAATGTGTCTCAAAAATTGAATTCCGAGTCCAACCCCTTGGGAAGCTCCTTCTATTAGTCCCGGCAGGTCAGCCATCACAAAGTCGCGCCCATCATCCAATCTTACCATTCCTAGGTTAGGAACAAGTGTTGTAAAATGGTAAGCCGCAATTTTTGGCTTTGCACTTGTAACAGTAGCCAAAAGCGTCGACTTGCCGACTGAAGGGAAACCAACTAACCCAATATCTGCCAAAACTTTTAATTCTAACCGCAAAACACGTTCAATTCCTGGTTCACCATTTTCTGCAATCTCTGGTGCTGGATTCTTTGGACTCGCAAAATGAATATTCCCTCGGCCTCCACGACCGCCCTTTGCAACCACTAACTCGTCACCATCATGCAGCAAATCACCTAAAATTTCCCCTGTCTCATCATCCATGACCGTAGTTCCTTCAGGTACAGAAACATAGAAGTCGCTTGCTCCGCGACCATACATTCCTTTATTCATACCCTTTTCGCCAGCCTTGGCTTTAAAATGACGATGATAACGAAAATCCATTAAGGTCCTTAGCCCTTCATCAACCTTTAAGATTACACTTCCACCCTTGCCACCGTCTCCACCAGCTGGGCCACCATTAGGAACAAACTTTTCGTGACGAAATGCAACTATGCCATCTCCGCCATTTCCGGCCTTTACATTGATTTTTACTTGATCGACAAACATTATTCATTCACCCTTCTTTCCATATTGATTATTTACATTTGCACTAATATGTGAGCTAATAAAGAAAAAATGAACTTGTTCATCGTTACCCTAAAAACTACCACCGCCAACTATAACAGTTTTTAGAATCAAGGTCAAAAATACGACTGCTCACATTCTTACGTATTTACACTACAAGGTCTAACAATTTTCTTTCATCAAAATAAATCATCTGATTTACGTATCTAAATAATAATCAAGAGGTGTTCAAAATGCAGCAAAGATATAAAAATCTAAAAACAGCTCAAAAAGGTGTCTTAATTAGTCTTTGCGCTTATATTCTACTCTCCCTATTAAAGGTCATCATCGGCCAATTAAGTCACTCTCAAACACTAATTGCAGATGGATTCAATAATGTGACCGATATTTTTTCATCCTGTGCTATCATGGTTGGACTGCGTTTAGCTACCCGCCCACCAGATGAACACCACCAATATGGGCATTGGAAAGCCGAAACAATTGCAACCTTCTTGACTTCACTAATTATGCTGCTGGTAGGTCTGAGTGTCCTTTATACTTCAATCAAAAATATCTTATCAGGTGATCACGAATCACCTGATATTTATGCCTTATTTGTTGGTGTTTTCAGTGGATTGATAATGTATAGTGTCTACCTCCATAATGCACACCAAGCAAAAAAAATAAACTCACAATCATTGCTCGCAATTGCAAAAGATTGCAGAAGCGATGCTTGGACTAGTTTTGGAACATCAATTACAATCTTCGCAGCTAATTTTAATATGGCTTGGCTTGATGGTGTTGTTGCCTTTTTGATTGGTCTTTTAATTCTCAAAACGGCTTATGATATTTTCTCAGCAAGTGCTTTCTCATTATCTGACGGTTTTGATGACGACCTGCTCGAAAAATACACAATTGAGGTTGAAAAGATTCCCGGTGTCGAACTTGTCCATAATATTCAAGGCCGTTCATATGGTGCGAATGTTTTTGTAGACATTATTATCTGGGTAGATCCGCAAATGACAGTGCGAAAAAGCCATCATATTACAGAAAAAATTGAGAGTCTCCTCCAACGAGAATATGGCGTTTTCGATACTGATGTTCATGTTGAACCTTGGGACGTTGACTATGAACCCCAACAACCAAATGAACTAAACAGTCATTAGTTACTTAAGACTTAATTTAATTGTTTGGGCAACCTTCTTAGAAATACCTAAGGCTTGAATATCTTCCAGAGAAGCATCTGCAATCTTTTTCATAGATCCAAATTTTCTTAATAATTTAATGCGTGATTTTGGACCAATTCCGGGAATTAAATCTAATCGTGAAGACAAAGAATTTTTAGAATGTGTTTGGCGATGAAATGTTATCGCAAATCTGTGAACTTCATCTTGAATACGTTGAAGCAAGTAAAACCCTTCACTTTTTGGGTCTAATGCTACTTTTTGATACTGCATATTCATTAAATCTGCAGTTTTATGATGGTTATCTTTGACCATTCCTGCCACCGGTATATTTAATCCAAGTTCATTTTGCAATATGTCTTGTGCAGCTTCAATTTGAATTTCCGCTCCATCCATTAAGATTAAATCAGGCAATTCACTGTGCTCTTTCAACAATCTAATATATCTTCTTCTGATTACCTCTCTCGTACTTGCACTTTCGTCTGCATGAGTGACCGTGCGTAACTTATACTTGCGATATTGACTTTTTTGCGGTCGACCATCCAAGAATGAAACCATCGCCGAAACAATATCGGTTCCCTGAATATGTGAATGATCAAATGACTCAATTCGATGTCCCAATGGCAGATTTAGAGCCTTCATTAGTTCATCCATTGCACCTGTTGTTTTGCGATCATCCAGTTCCAGCAAACGGAATTTTTCTTCAAGAACCAGTCTTGCATTTTCTTGTCCAAGCTCCATCAAATTTTTCTTTGTTCCCCTAATTGGTGTTTTAACGGGGACTTGTAATATCTCACCTAATACATCGTGGCTTACTCCTTTAGGAACAAGAATTTCTTTAGGGAGAATTCTATTTTTTTGATTATAAAATTGTAAAATAAATGACTCAAGCTCGGCCTCTGGTGTATCTATACAGGGGAAAAGCCGTTTCTCACGTTTAATTAAGCGCGCCTGGCGAATAAAGAAAACTTGCATTGATATCCAGCCTTTGTCCATGTAAAAGTTGAACAAGTCTCTTGGCGTATTATCATTTGAGATTATTTTCTGCTTTTCTACAGTTACTTCAATATAGTGCATCTGATCACGAAGCTCAGCTGCCCTTTCAAATTCAAGCTTCTGTGCAGCAGCATTCATCTTGCTCTCCAACGTTTTTTTGATAGCACCTACATTACCATTCAAAAAAGTTTTTATTTTTTTGATTTGCTTATCATACTCTTCCGCTTTTACTTCTTTAAAACAAGCCCCTAGGCATTGTCCCATGTGATAATACAAGCACGGTCGTTTCTGATAACCATTACATCGCCTAAGTGGATAAACACGCTGCAAGAGGTGCATCGTCTCACTCGCGGCATAAACATTCGGGTAGGGTCCAAAATAATAGGCACCATCTTTTTTGACCTGACTTACAATTTTCAATGTTGGGTCTTTTTCATTTGTAATCTTGATATACGGATAACCTGTTCCTCTTTTTAATTTTATATTGTAATAAGGTTTATGTTTTTGAATCAGTGTGATTTCTAACAGGAAGGCCTCTTTATCTGTTGAAGTAATAATCGTTTCAAAATCTCTTATTTCTGCAACTAATTTTGCGGTCTTACCTTCATGCATACTTTTAAAATACGAACGTACTCTATTTTTCAAATTTTTGGCTTTACCAACATAAATGATCTTACTATTAATATCTTTCATCAAGTAACAACCTGGTAAGTCTGGTAACAATTTTAATTTATTTTCAATGTGCTGTGTTGCCACCTTAATATACACCTCCATCTACCGAAAGAATTCTTATAATATTATATTACAGCAACAATCAAGTTTATAGGAAAAGACTTCCACTTCTAATATTCTTCTTACTTGTGAGTACGTCATAAACCAGTGCGTCTCTCTTAAAATTTGAGCAAGAAAACTGACTTAAGAAAGCACACCAAAATATAGTTTCCGTTTCAACCGTAACAAAAAAAGAGCTGTTTTCAAAACTTGCGCCTTGACTCAGCTCCATATACAAATGTTTAAATAGTCTTAACAATTATTAAACTGGATTATTAAAAACAACTAACTCTTACTTTCAACTATACAATTATAGTATTTTTGACAAAAACTCTTTAGCACGACTTGTCTTTGGATTCGCGAAAAATTCACTTGGTGTACCTTTTTCTTGAATATACCCTTCATCCATGAACCATATCTGATCAGCAACTTTCTTTGCAAATCCCATCTCATGGGTTACAACAATCATTGTCATTCCTGATTCGGCAAGATCTTGCATTACTTTTAAAACTTCACCGACCATCTCAGGATCTAACGCGGATGTTGGTTCATCAAAGAGCATAACTTCTGGATTCATTGCAAGTGCCCGTGCAATCGCAACACGTTGCTGTTGTCCACCTGAAAGGCTCAAGGGAAACTGTTCAGCTTTATCTGCCAAACCGACTTGCTCCAATAACTGGCCAGCTTTTTGTATTGCTTCTTTTTCCATAGTTTTTTTAACTTTCAACGGTGCAAGCTTAACGTTGTCTATTACATTCATATTTGGGAAAAGATTAAAGCTTTGAAAAACCATTCCCATACGTTCTCTGAGTTTATTTAATTCAATCTCAGAAATGTTTGTTAAATCTTGTCCTTCAAAAATTATCTGCCCTGCAGATGGCTGCTCCAATACATTCAAACATCTTAAAAAGGTACTCTTTCCTGAACCTGAAGGTCCAATTACACAGATAACTTGACCTTTTTTCACAACCTCAGTAATATTTTTTAAAACCTGATTATCACCAAATGATTTTTCGAGGTTTTTTATTTCAATCATATTAGGCATGTTTCATTCTCCCTTCAAAATATCCTAAGACCTTTGAAAGCCCAAATGTCATTACAAAATAAATGACCATTGTAATAAAGATAGGAATTACACCCTTATACGTTGCTGATTGTACCAGCTGCATCTGGTACATCAAATCACCAACACCAATAATAGAGACAATTGAACTCTCTTTAATTAATGTAATAAATTCATTTCCTAAAGCTGGCCAAATGTTCTTTAAGGCTTGTGGAATCACAACATATCTATATGTTAGTGATTGTGATAAGCCAAGACTTCTTGCGGCTTCCGTTTGTCCTGTTGGTATCGACTCAATCCCTGAGCGAATGACTTCAGCAACATAAGCCGCTGAATTTAATGAAACAGCAATTATACCCGCAAGCAGCGCTGGCAATGACTGAATAACTGCGCCCACTCCAAAATAAACAAACATTACCTGAACCATCAACGGTGTTCCTCTGACAAATTCAATATATGCGACTGCAACTGCCTTGCCCAGCTTGTTCTTAGATAAACGCAAGAGTGCTAATATTACGCCTAATATGAATCCGAAGAAAACTGAAACAACAGTTATTATCAATGTATACTCAATTCCCTTTGCAAAATAGGTCCAATAACTCCACATTGAATTCTTCTTTGAATTATTAGTCATATACTTTCCTGCTAAAGGAATGTATTGCTTATTTATCAGATTTTTCTTCTGAATTTCAGCGATTGTTTTATCAGCTGCCTTAACTAGGCTCGTCGCACCTTTGGGAAATGCCATCGCTGAACCTGTCTGACTAGAATTGACATTAAATTCGGGATTGATAACTTTTAATGAACTATTATTTTGTGCGAATGCCTTTGCAGTTGCCTCTTCCATTGCAACTGCATTAACCTTTCCTGATTCAAGAGCTATTACCAAATCATTCAACTTAGCCAAACCTTTTACCTGATTATTCTTCATCTGCTTCTTAACAAGGTCATACTGCAGTGAACCTGTCTGAGCGCCAATCGTCTTATTCTTAAAACTATGAATATTTTTATAAAGTGCTGCATCTTTTTTATTAATCAACATATACTGCTGCCCTCTATAATAAACATTTGAGAAATCAACACTTTTTTGTCGTTCAGGCGTCGGATTCATTCCCGAAATAACAGCATCAACTTTGTGGGTCTCGAGTGCAACCAGCAGTGAATCGAAATTCATATTTTTGATTTCTAATTTCACACCCAAATCTTTTGCGAATTTTTTCGCAATCTCAATGTCCAAACCCACGTAACTTGTTTTTCCACTTTGTTTTACTGTAAATTCATAAGGTGGATAATCCGCACTTGTCCCAACCACAAGTGTACCCTTATCCTTGACTTTCTGTAAATAACCATCATTTGAGGCACTCACTTTACCCAAGGGTACCAGCAACATCATAATTAAAATTACCAAAGTAATCCAAATCTTTTTACTTTTCATTAAATTTCTCCCTTATCTTTTCTAACCCAACGATGTTAAGTATACAGTAAAAAGAATTATTATTCAATAAAATTGTCAAATAAACATTTTATATGCACCGATAAAGTGTATAAAGCATTAAATATACATATTATATTCTAATTGAACTTTTTCCTGCAAACTGATACTCTATTAGTAATAATAATTATGTGAAGGAGACTAAATTATGGGACTTACGGTGAACAGCCAGACAAAATTGGATGAACTCTTCGGCAAATTCGCGGTTGATCCAAAGCAACCGCGAACAACGCAAAAGCCAAAAGATGAGAAGAAAAAAACTGACGAAAAAGATAAAAAGAATTAATAACGAAGAAACATTTTTTAATTTATAGAACCACTTTATCTTTGTGCGAACTTGATAAATAGGCTTGGTGCAAAACAAAGTTTAATCATAAAAATACCGTCCTCCGAAAGTTATTTCTAACCTAACTTTTGGAGGACGGTATTCATTTCACAACAATAAGTCTCTTTTGCTAGCTATCTCTTTATATCTTTATTCTTCGAATAAAGATTCAACAATTGTAAATGTTTTCTTATTAAAATCAATCTTTGCCATACATCCATAAGGTATTAAAGTTCTAGGATATGCGTGCCCAAAATTAACGTTCATTAGTACAGGTAAGTTATGTTTTTCTGCCACCATCTGCAATTTTTCTTGATACTCTTCGTAGTACACATTATTTTGTGGTTTACCTGAAATTATAGCTTTAATCACACCAAATATTCCGCTTTGTTCCAAATTATTAAGCATTACTTCATATTCGCTCGGAGTAGGTCTCTCCTCACTAGTTTCAATAAAGAGAATTTTATCTTTCCATTGTTTTATTTCAGGAAATATTCCATATTTAAAACAAACTTCACTCTCATCAGGATACCTTGAGCTTGTCAAAATGTCATTTAGACTGTCTATACATCCACCAAGCAACTGCCCAGTTACTATGCCTTTACCATTTAAAGTCTCATATCCCAGACTTTCTGCATGACTAACCCGTGCAGTTCCAATAGCTTCAGGTGAAAAGTCAGTTCGCTCTTCATACCATATATCACTTGAAATAATTTTCAGACCAGTAGTATTCTTAAAATAGTTACTGATAGTATTCGCTGTGTATGGCAACAAATCATTATCCAGTTCTGCTAGATCATTTAAGAAGTTAGGTCCATAAAAGGTTTGCAATCCTAGCTTATAAAACATCAGATGATTAATTGTTGTATCAGAAAAACCAGAAAATAATTTTGGATGATCATGAACTGCCACAATAAATTCTTGATCATCAAGTAAATAGGGTAACAATCTATATGTATCATCCCCACCTATCACACAGAATATTCCTTGAATATCATCACGCAAAAAAGCTTCCTTTAAATCCGCAGCACGTTCCTCTGGATGATTTTGTAAGTATGACATTCCTCGTAGTGCATTAGTCATGTAGACCGGCTCCACACCATAGTCACGAAGCCTTTTTTCTCCTAAGCTTCTTTGATGTTTTGCAAAATCTTCACCTAAAACACCACTAGATAGACTCACAATTGCAACCTTATTTCCAATTTTTAATGTCGGTGGTTTCATTAAGATCCTCCTTTTTTAGATTTATTCTTCAGTTAGGTGAACCAATTCCTAGTTATCTTGTGCAAATCCATGTGGATACCGTTTATTAAGTGTCTCAATATTGTCCTTAGCGATTTCATCAAAAGGAATATCTGCCCAGGCAGCAATTTGTGACAAATACCATAGAACATCCCCCATCTCATGCATCATTTCCTCACGATTGAGTTCTTTCCCTTTAAATGTGTAATTCTTGATGAGATCTACTACCTGACCGCTCTCTCCAGCAAGTCCAAGTGCGCAATTTGTGAGTACCTGCTCATTGCCATACAGTGTTCTCGTAGCCGCTTCTTGATATTCATTAAATTCCATCTAATTCCAATCTCCCTTAACCATTTATTTTTTCTTCTATCCAATTCCAAACAATCTCATCACCAATTTTTTCAGTAGCAGAAAAGAGTATTAACTTGTCTTCCTCATTCAATCTTATCTTCTTTTTGATATCTTTTTCAACTTTATTCCATTTACTTCTTGGTACTTTGTCAATCTTTGTAGCCACCAATAAAACTGGCAGGTTATAATATTGCAGAAATTCGACCATTTGCACGTCTAATTCCGTTGGCTCATGACGCCCATCAATCAGAGAAATGACTCCTCTCAATGGTTCACGTTGCACCAAGTACGTTTCAATCATTCTGCCCCATTTTTCACGCTCAGTTTTAGAAACCTTTGCATACCCATACCCAGGAACATCAACTAGATAAAGCAATGATTCTACATCATAGAAATTCAATGTCTGTGTTTTACCAGGCTGACTTGATGTCCGTGCATAGCTCTTTCTATTAATTAAGCGATTAATTAAAGAAGATTTACCAACATTAGATCTGCCCACCAATGCAACTTCAGGGTATCCTTCCTCGGGATACTGTTCTGGCTTAACAGCACTTATTTTGAGATTTACATTATGAACTTTCATCTACTTACGATCCTTCCTATACTGTTAAATTCTACCATATCTTGTCTTCCTGACTCTAACAATAAAACATATTTTTGCAAAAAAAAACATCCCCGCTCATTTAGCTTGGGATGCATCATTCATCAAAAAAGAAATAAGGGCCATGGTCCCTCACCTCAATTATTAATCAACTTTTACAACTTCCTTATCACCGTAAAACCCACAACCTGGGCATACATGATGAGATTTCCTTAATTCACCACAGTTAGGGCATGCACTCATACCTGGAACTTGCAACTTGTAGTGTGTACGACGTAATCTCTTACGAGTCTTTGATGTTTTACGTGCTGGTACTGCCATCTTAACGCCACCTCCTTCGAATTAATAAAATTAATCAACAAAAAGAATTGTACTTTTAATTCAACAATTTTGCAACTACTAAAATTCCGTTTTTTCTATCAAAAAAAGTCCTTTAGCTTTGCTAATCTTGGATCAACAGTATTCTTATCTTTTCGTATTTGATCATTGCGACTATCGTCAGAAACTTCCCAATCTTTACCTTGAGGTAAGCTCGCACTAGCTTCTTCATCAGTTGTCAGAACTCTTGTTGGAATTTGTAATAATATATTATCCTCGACCGCTTGATCAAGATTGAAAATATCATTTTCCAAAATAATCACGACATCATTAGCATCAAATCTAGATAAATCATGTGTCCTGTAGCTCACATAATATTCACTCACTTCAAAATCAAGCGGAACTTCAACCAACTTGAGAGACCTAGTAGAAGGCAGTGTCACCTTGACGCTTACCTTGAACGAACCAAGGAGACCTAAACTATCTACTACGAAAAAGCCGCTTACATGTGCCGGAGAAATAGCAGTGATCTCGCTATTTCGTTTACCAATCGAATCAGTTAAGTTAACGACCTCATCAAACTGAAAAGGTGTTGAACCGATCTGTCCTAGCTCATTCAAAGACCACTTCATTCAATACTTCCTCCTAATGCAACAAACTTGATTATACCTGTCAAAAAATACATTGTCAATGTTTTTTCCTTGACAGCATTAACTATCGTTGAAATGGACTTTGACCAAAATCCTGGCGCTGACCGCTAATCTGACTATATACTAATCCTGCTCGATAGTCCAAACTCAGCAAATTCGCGGCTATCTCTTGCGAGACCCTAGAAACAACTGGAAATGTCATCTTCTTCTTTATCATATTTAAATGCTTCTGACCCAGGTTATCAAATCCTAATATTCTAATGTAAGGATTCTGTTCGACTTGCTCAACTTCTTCTTTCTTTGCTTGTAGTAAAATCATCGTCGCCAGCCTTGTTAGGTGCGTATACGTAAAGCGCTTTGACTTAACTTCACTTACCCAATCCGCAAAAGTCACCGTTGGTCCCATTCTCTCTAGCTTATCCCTAAGTCGAAATTCAAGTCCTTCCGTTATTCCATATATTTCGCTTAAATCTTCTATCTTGCTTGTCAAAACTTGATATTTAAGGAGTGGCCAAAAGTCTACCCAGCTTAGCTTTTTTGATTGCCGAAGATCTGCACCCGTCAAGTCAGGTACAAAGTCAATAACTAATTCTTTATTAGTCAATACTGCACTTCTGATTGCTGAAGCGCTGGCAATCTGTGAAGCAACCGGCAGCTGTCGATCATGATGCTCTGCTGACTTTCTTTGAATTGGTATCAATTCTAAAAAAGAACCTAATTTTAGATTTGCTTTTGCATATGCTAACCCTAAAAGATTATTTGGCTCAGAGACATCTACTCCGGTTTTTTGCGTAATAGCTCTCTGATACGCCTTTGCATAAGACTCATTATAAATCGAAAAATCTCCGTGCACCCTCTTGGTCAATTGTGCCATTTCGGCAAAGTCATAGTCTGCATTTTCAACACCAAAAACTAATTTTTGTACACCTAATTCTTTAAGAATTCTGAGTGCTCCAAATGCAAAAAAATCTGCTGGCTGAACACAGAAAGCTACAGGTAATTCAACAACCAGATTAATACCACTTAGGATTGCTTCTTTTGCCCTTGTCCACTTATCAAGAATGGCAGGCTCCCCGCGCTCCAAAAAATTGCCGCTCATTACAACAACTATGACAGCATTCGGAAATCTTTTTTTCACTTCATTAATTTGATATAGATGTCCATTGTGTAATGGATTATACTCGGTAACTATCCCCACAATATCCATACACATACCTCCCTATGACTTATGACAAACAAAGAAAAAACGAGTTGTTTTATCATCAATTTCCCGATTTCCGTAATCCGCAGTCGCTTCAATTCTCTTAAATCCAGCTTTAGCAAGAAGCTCTAAATATACATCTAACTCGTAAGTTCGTTCATAATGAGTTTCTTCATACCGCTGATAACTCAACTTTTTTTTATCTGCAACAAAAAAAGTCAAATCATGGATAACACTATGTGGGACTTCACCCGCAAAACTTTCCCACAAAAAAGCTTGCTCCTGCGTCGTATAATTATACATATACCCCGGATAAATAACATCCGTCTGATATGGAGAAAGTACATCAAAGATAAATATTCCATCTTTATTTAGGTGACCCGCAACTTCTCGAAAGGTCTGTAATAGTTCTTCATTATCAGCAAGATAACATAGTGAATCTAGTCCACAAGTTACAACATCAAAATTCTCTAACTCATTCAAATCAGTCATATTCACCTGCAAAAGTTCCAATTCAACCCGAGCTTTCCGAGCGCGAGCTTCCGCAAGTGCCAGCATTTCTTCTGATAAATCTGCTCCGGTCACCTGATAACCGCTCTTGGCAAGCAGTACTGCCAATCTACCAGCACCACATGCCAAATCCAGTAATTTTTTTTTTTGCTTACTTGTAACTGTATCAACCAATTTCAACCAGTTATCGTAGATTTGCGGATCCATCAACTCGTCATAGACTTGCGCAAATGCCGAGTAAATCATTATTCTGTAATCCAATCATTAACTTCAACCATTGGCGCATCGGCCCAAAGCTTTTCAAGATTATAAAAGCCTCTTGTCTCTGATTTGAATACATGAACAACTACATCTCTTAAATCAATCAAAATCCAGTTACCACTGCTTTTTCCTTCAACTTGTTTGATGTCAATCCCATTTTTCTCAACTTCTTCTTCGATACCGTCAACAATTGCCTTAACTTGGCGCTCAGAATCTGCTTGCATTATCACAAAGTAATCAGCTAAATAGCTTATTTTACTGACATCCAGTGCAACAATATCTTCGGCACGCTTGCTGTCAGCTGCTTCAACAACAACTTTTAATATTTCTTTACTATCCATTAAATTCTCCTTTATTTAACTACCCATTTATTATAAGTCAAAATTGCATCAGGGTACACCTCGCCGTTAGTCGAAATCAGATATTCCAATGTATGTTTAGTCTCAAATGCAACAGCATCATTCAAATTATTATAAGCTAACGTTCGTGCAAGACTGACATCTGGGAATATCCTGCCATCCTCAACATAATCGGCAACGTAAATAATTTTATCAAGGGTAGTCATGTCCTCAGCGCCGATAGTATGTTTCCTTACTGCATTCAAAATTTCTTCATCTACAATATGCAATTCATCTTTTATAATTTCAGCACCAACAACTCCGTGCCAAATAAAATTATTCCAATTCAACAGGTCCGTGTCAAGTTTCTTCTTCATTATAACTTGCTTAAACTCTGCAGCACTGCGTTCCTTGGCATAGTCATGTACCAAAGCTGCAATACTTGCCTTTTCAATCTCAAATTTATTCAGCTCAGCAAGCTTAATTGCCGCTTGCTCAACACCTAGTATGTGCTGATAACGCTTATCACTGACACTCTTTCTAACTTGCACTAATAGTTCATCCCTTGTGCCTGGAAAATATTTATGGCTATCTTCTTGCTTATTCAAGATAAAGACCTTCTTCCTTAATATAATGCACTACATCTTCAGGGACCAAATATTTGATTGAACAATTATGCTGAATATTCCAGCGAATCTGTGTTGAACTGATTTCAATCAATGGTATGTCGACCCACATTACCGGATAATCGCTCTTTCTTGGGAAATTAGCTCTCGCAACTCCTACAAAGTGAACCAATTTTACCAATTCAGCAATACGGTGCCATTTCGGAAGGTAGGCCACCATATCTCCACCAATAATAAAATAGTACTCATAATCAGGATGTTTCTTCTTTAATTCAACTATAGTATCAAAAGTATAGCTTACTCCGCCACGCTCCAATTCAGCAGTTTCTAAACTAAAAAGTGGGTTCCCTGCAATACTTAATTCGACCATCTTTCTTCTTTCAGCAGCCGCTATGGCATCCTTATGATCAACATGTGGTGGTAAAGCATCCGGCATGAATAACATCTCATCCAAATCAAGTTGACTCGTAACTTGCTCAGCAATTATTAGATGACCTGTATGTGGTGGATTGAAGGTCCCTCCTAATATACCTACTCGTTTCTTCTTCTGACTCTCATTTGACTCGACTGCAGGATTAGCCTGAATAACTGATTTCACGAGTGTATTCACATTCATCTATTGACACTCCCTATACCCTATACTAAAGACCTTGTAATTCAACCGAAATTTCACGCTTTTCTATCTTGGATGATTGGCGATACAAAACAAGTACATGCCCGATGACTTGAACAACAACAATGTCAGTATTCTCTGTTAAGTAATCAGATACATCACTTGCTTCAAAATCAGAGCCTTGCAACACATTGACCTTTACTAACTCACGCTTATCCAAAGCATATCTAATTTGTTCAACCCACTTATCAGAGATTCCCTCTTTACCAACTTGAAAAATGGGTTTCATGTTATGTGCCTTGGCTTTTAAAAATTTCTTCTGTTTTCCATTCAATAAATTCATTTATTTCTCCTTAAATCATCGCACGTCTAATAGTTACAGTTACGCCCTTTGGTGCCCATCCAGCAACTACAGCCTTTGCCGGAATAGTAATCCACCCTAGACCAGAGAAGACCAAGTCACTCTTTTGGACGGTCTTAAATTCAAATCTCACCAACTCTGGCAATTTTGTCAATGTTTCTTCAGACGGCGGTTGCAGTAATTCCCCAACATGTTTCTCATAAAACATATCTGCATTTTCTAATTTTGTTCGGTGCAACATCAAATTATTATCTGTATAAACAATAATTCCATCCTTTTCACCAGAAATATAATCAAAACGCGCTAAACCACCAAGAAAAAGTGTTTGGCCCGCATTTAATTGGTATACTCTAGGCTTTATCTCTTTTTGCGGCGAGGCAATATTAAGCTCTTTACCACTAAGAAAATGTGCCATTTGATCTTGATGAATAATTCCTGGAGTATCAATCAAAAGATGTTCGTCATCTAATGGAATCTCTATTTTATCAAGGGTTGTTCCTGGAAAGCGCGATGTAGTAATCAACTCGCTTATTCCCGTTTGCTGCTTGATAATCTGATTAATCAAAGTTGACTTGCCAACATTGGTTACCCCTACAACATACACGTCACGTCCCTCACGATACTTTTCAATTAAAGACAGTAGTGTTGCTATTCCGTGATTCTTTCCTGCACTCACTAACGCAACATCCACTGGTCTCAGCCCAACTAAATTAGCACTTTGCCTAATCCAGTCTTTCAATTTTGTACGCTTGAGTGATTTAGGTAATAAATCCTCTTTATTTCCAACCATCAAAATTGGATTTTTGCCTACATAACGCTGAATACCCGGAATAATTGATCCACTAAAATCAAAAATATCAATCACATTTACAATCAATGCATCAGTGTCTCCAATTTGCGTCAGAATTTTCAAGAAATCATCGTCCGTCAAACTAACATCTGATACTTCATTATAATGGCGCAATCTAAAACATCTCTTACAATATAATTCCTTAGTTTCGACTTGTTTCTTCAAAGCGGAAGCAGGTACATAGCCCAGCTCGTCAGGATTATCACTTTGAATTAATGAGCCACATCCAATACAATATAGTGCCTCAGTTTCATCAGTCATTCAATGAATGCCCCCAAACTTTTTTTATAATATTTTCCTTTTGTAATCTTTTTTTTATTATTTTTTCTATAAAACGATTCAGTTTCGTATTCCACGCGTCTGTCTCAATAATTGGTTTGACCCAGATACTCTTTATTTTGGCTGCATTTGCTGCTGCAATATCTGTTAACAATTGGTCACCAACTAAAACTATCTGTCTATCTTCTAAAGCAAATTTTTTCTTAGCTTCATTGATTCCCTTAGTCAAGGGTTTCATTGCACGTGCAATGAAAGGCAGCCCTAATGGCTCAACGGCTTTTTCAACACGCTTTTGATTGTTATTTGAAACAACAATCACTGGAATCTTTTCAATCCTCATGACCTCAAGCCACTCTCTCAACTCCGGAGTGCCATCTGGATTATTCCATGCAATTAGTGTATTGTCTAGGTCAGTTAAAATTACTTTGATACCCATCTCTCTAATTTCAGCTGGCGTTATCTCATATATTGAGTTAATCATCCAAGTTGGTTTGAAACGAGTCAGCATTTGGTTCACTCCTATATTAATCCTTTTGTCTGTTAATTATATTCTATTGTCCCTACTTAAAGCAAAAAAATTACGTTTATTAATAAATTTCCCAATATAAATAAAATAAAGGGGCTGGGTCAAAAGTTAGATTTTGACCTGGTCCCTTCATGAATAACATATAAACATGCACCATAAGCCAAAATTTACCGTCTACTTCGAGTTACTCATAGCAAAATGCTATGTTCATAATTACGAGTTAGTACTTTAATTTTCGACCTATGCCATACTCGCTTGCACATCTGCAAACATATTTTACTAATGCTTATTTTGCTAATGCTTGTTTTGCTTCTTCAACAAGTGCTGTAAATGCTGTATTATCAGTAATTGCAAGGTCAGCTAACATTTTACGGTTAACTTCAATTTCAGCAAGTTTCAACCCATGCATTAATTTGCTATAGCTAATCCCATTCATACGAGCTGCTGCATTGATACGAGCAATCCATAATTTACGGAAATTAGTCTTCGTCTTACGACGATCACGGAAGGCATATATATATGACTTCATAACCTGTTGCTTAGCTACCTTAAACTGGATATGCTTTGAACCGCGGTACCCTTTTGCTAATTTAATCATTCTTTTACGACGTTGACGCGTAACTGTTCCACCTTTAACACGTGGCATGATAATTCCTCCCTTATATATTCGAGGTGCTTATCTTTAGCACACCTTCGAAACGGTCTTTTCTTCAAGACCTCATCATCAATTTTATTTTAATTAATTCATTTGTGAAAGCATCTGCTTGATACGTTTCATATCTGAGCTAGATACCATTGAGGCTTTGCGTAATTGACGACGTTGTTTCTTTGTCTTTCCATGGAAACGGTGACTTGTAAAAGCGTTTGAGCGCTTCAATCCGCCATCTCCTGTACGCTTAAAACGTTTTGCTGATGCACGATGTGTTTTTTGTTTTGGCATAATACTTTCTTCCTCCTATATTAAAACCTATTTTTCGGCTTTAGGTGCCAGCATCATAAACATGCTGCGTCCGTCCATTTTTGCTCTCGATTCAACAGTTGCAACTTCTTCAACCGCTTTTGCAAATCGATTCAAAACATCATAACCGATTTCTTTATGAGTAATTGCGCGTCCCTTGAAACGGATTGATACTTTTACCTTATCTCCTTTACCAAGGAATTTAAGCGCATTATTCAATTTTGTATTAAAGTCATTAGTATCAATCGTTGGACTCAAACGAACTTCTTTAACATTGATAATTTTCTGATTCTTCCTTGCCTCACGTTGTTTCTTTTGCAGCTCAAACCGATATTTACCATAATCCATGATTCTGGCAACAGGTGGTTTCGCCTTTGGAGCAACTAAAACGAGATCGAGACTAGATTGTTCAGCTAGCGTTAGTGCCTCTTGTTTGGTTTTAACCCCAAGTTGGGAACCATCACTGGCAATTAAGCGCAATTCACTTGCACGTATGCCTTCATTTACCATCTTATCTACTGCTATGATGCTTCACCTCCGTTTAATATCAGAGAAAAACGCAGAAAAAACCGGATAGCTTATACAAAGCTACCCGGACTAATCTTCACTTCATCAATTCGAAATAAATATCATCTGCCCGTGAACAATCAGTTCGCTAGGCGAGAAGCGGGTTGCTTCTGCTTTTTCTCAACTCTCTTACTATACATTACTAGCAAATCAAAGTCAAGAATTATTTTGTACGACTATAGCTCGCAATATCTGCTAGAATTTCATTAACAAATTCATCCTTTGTTACATTAACCGTCTTTTTTTCACCATAGCGACGGACTGCAACTTGTTTGGCTGCAACTTCTTGGTCACCAACAACCAGGATATAAGGAATCTTTGTCACTTGAGCTTGACGAACCTTATAACCCATTTTTTCATTTCGATCGTCAATCGAGACACGCACATTGGCAGCCGTCAAACGCGCACGCAATTCCTCACAGTATGACAAATGTAAATCATTCTTAACAGGAATAATTGTAACTTGTTTTGGAGACAACCATGTTGGGAATGCCCCTTTATACATTTCTGTCAAGTAAGCTGTAAAGCGTTCCATTGTCGAAACAATTCCACGATGAATCATAACTGGGCGATGTTCTTCGCCATCTGCGCCAATATAATGCAAATCAAACTTCTCAGGTAATAAGAAATCTAATTGAATGGTAGACAAAGTCTCTTCGCCGCCTAAAGCAGTCTTCGTTTGAACATCAAGCTTAGGACCATAAAAGGCAGCTTCACCTTCTGCTTCAAAGTATTCCAATCCCAAATCATCCATAGCAGACTTAAGCATTTTTTGTGATTTTTCCCACATTTCATCATCATCAAAGTACTTATGTGTGTTTTTAGGATCGCGATAACTTAAGCGGAAACGATAGTCGCTAATATCAAAATCTGCATAAACGGAAACCATTAACTGTAAAGTATTTTTAAATTCGGCCTCAATCTGGTCAGGCGTAACAAATGTGTGCCCATCATTCAATGTCATTTCACGAACACGTGATAATCCTGTAAGTGCACCAGACTTCTCATAACGATGCATCATCCCTAACTCAGCAATTCTGAGTGGAAGATCTCGATATGAACGAATATGATGATTATAGATTTGGATATGCGATGGACAGTTCATTGGTCGTAATTCCAATAATTCACCATCCCCCATATCCATTGGGGGAAACATATCTTCACGATAATGGTCCCAATGTCCTGACTGTTTATACAAGTCTAAGTTAGCAAGAATCGGAGTGTATACATGTTCATAGCCACGAGATACTTCTTTATCAATAATGTAGCGTTCAATTGTTCGACGAATTGTGGCACCATTAGGCATCCAGTATGGCAATCCCGCTCCAGCCTTAGGATCAACAAAGAACAAATCCAAATCATTTCCAATCACGCGATGATCGCGTTCACGTGCTTCTTGTCTTCTCTGCAGTTCTTCATCCAATTCTTTTTGTTTATAAAAAGCCGTTCCATAAATGCGTTGAAGCATTGGATTGCTTGAGGCACCCTTCCAGTACGCACCAGCAACCGAAAGCAATTTAAAAATTTTAATTGAACTAACTTTTTCCAAATATGCACCTGCAGAAACATCTACAAAGCTACCTAATTTGTGTAAAATAACTTTGCCAGAAACAACAGCTTCTTTGACAAGCTCCATTCGATAGGCGTCACCGTCCACTAAAGCTAATGCTTCTTTTTCAGTAACTGCCAAGCGTTCAACCTTTGCACCTGATTTCACAATTTCTTGCATTTTCTGTGTAATTTTATCAAACTCAGTCTCAGCAATTTGACCAGCTGCATTATCCGTGTCAAGGAAGAAACCATGCTCGCTGATGCTACATTCTCCAAACTTCATCTCTGGATATAAATCTACCATTGAGGCACCCAATAACAATGAAACAGTCTGCCATAAGACCTTCAATCCATCTTCAGAGTCTTTTGTGACAATTTCAATTTCTCCATCAGTATCTAATGGCGCATTGTAGTCAATCAAATTGCCATTATAACGTCCAGCAACTGCTTTTTTTGCAAGACTCGTACTAATTGATTGAGCAACCGTTGCAACCGTTGCTCCATCTTCAAATTCTTTAACAGCTCCATCAGGAAACTTAACTTTAACCATAATTCCATCTCTCCTTTAAAATAATAAACAAAATAAAAATCCCTGGTATACTTAAAAAAAGTACACCAGGGACGCAATTAGCGTGGTTCCACCCAAATTTAGATATTAAAAATCTCTCACATCGTTTTTAACAGGTTCGACCCGTTCCAACCAATATTGGAATAAATTCATCATGGAGGTGGTAAGTCATCACACTAGGCAGCTTGCAGTTAATGCCACTTATCCCTGATCTAGATAACCTTTTGTCCTCTGAGATATTACTTAACAATTATTAAACCACTATTACAGAAATCATTCAAGCATTAAATTATAATTTATGAATGGCGTCTATTTCTGCCAATCATTGTATACTCTTTACTCAAAAAAATAATTCGTTCCATTATTCTGCGTGCTTTTAACGGTTCGGCCTCTCCACGATTATTGACTGTTAAATATTGTTCCAATAAATCTTGCAGCGAAAGATTGGAGCTAAAGAAAGTTGGGAGTTCCTCTTGCATACGATATTGCAAAATAATCCCTAGAACATCATCTCTTAACCAGCTTGATAATTGATCAGCTCCAATATCGTCTAACATTAAGAGAGGAGCCTTCTTTATACTATCGATTTTTTCAATAACATTATTTGAACCAATTGCGCCTTTAATCTCAACTGCAAAAGATGGAAAATGAAGCATTGTTGAACGAAACCCCTCTTCTGCAAGCCCATTGGCAATCGCCCCCAAAAGATAAGTTTTCCCAACCCCAAAGCTTCCTTGCAGATACATTCCTTGAATAAACTTTTGTGGATTAGCGGTATACGCATCAATAAAATCCGCCGCCGCTTGTGCAATTTCTTCGCGTCCAGTTATGTCAAAATCTGCCAGCTGAGCATTTTTGATTGCTTTAGGCATGTTTAATGCCCTGACTCGCGCTCTGATTTCGGCCTGCTTTTGACTTTTTATTAATTCAGCACTTGGAACATATGCAACATCTATCAGATGATTACTCAAAACCAATTCTGGTTGATATCCAGGTGCGGGCGTGACTTCTCCATTTTCAATCTGTCTTTTTATACTTACAAACTCATAGACTTTACTGGCACTGCGCGCTAATTCGGCCTGAGACAATTGATTTTCAGTCACAAAAGCTTTAACCTCGTCGTCGGCAAAGGCATCATCAATTAACTCTTTGTAGTTTTTCACCCAGTTTCTATTGCGAAGTTGCTGTGCCATTTCCTCGCCAATGTCCTTCATCTTACCACCACCTTTTGCTAGTCGATTTTCTTCTTAAACCTACTCAGCCTTTTTTTCAATTGCGCCTGCTCTTCTTGACTCAAGGTTGACTTACCTTCTGAAACAAGTTCATTTTTCGCCCAGTCTGGCAGCTTTTCTTTTTGTACAACTCTTTTGTTTCCTGAATATCTTTGCGTTTGTGCATACTTGGAACTTTCTTTTTTAGGTGCATTGAAAGTTCGCACCTGAAGCATCGCCTCTTCTGGTGTACTGATCTTTTTTTGACTCCAATCAGCAATAACCGCCTCAAAAAAGGCCCGATTTAGGGTAGCCATCCCCCGATCAACTATCATGTAATGAATTAAAATATTTATTATTTCAGCTTGAAAAAAGTTTTTTTGGACAACCCATTCGATAATGTTTCTCTCCGAACCGGTTACAAACGAGCCCTTCTCACGCTTCAATTCTTGCAAGAACTCTGCAGGAGCGTACGCCCTACTTGCAGCCAAAAGCTCTTGATCTTCACTTTTCAGTATCTTCTGCTTTTTATTTACTGCTTTCTTAGCTGTAATATCCGGATTAATATCTAACATAGCCTTTGAGTCTTGCTTTGCAAATTTCTCATGGACCAACTTCCAAAATAGAGTAAAGTCCACTTGACTTGTTGCAACATTTGCAGCTTCCTCAAGTAAACTCAACAACGCTAACTCATCAAACCCATACACCGCATTTGCAGCGGTTAGGCGCTGATAATTATCAAAAACTTGTCTGCTGTCAATGAATGAATGCCCAATAAGCTGTTTTAGGAATTCTTCGTCTAAGTTAGAATTTTGTATTGCATTAACCTTGGACAGCAATGGGTGCTCAGTCGCCACCAAGTTCTTGCCTTCACTCAAGGTCTCTGGCTGTACTGTATAGACTTCTAGAAAGTGTTTAGTAGTTTCAACTGCCTCTTTCGTTTCAATTGGTGCGAAGAAAAAGTAAGCTCGAAGCTCCTTAAAAATTCTTTCTCCGACCGTTTCCAGCAACAAACTCCGCAGTAAATCATCCGCAAAAAAATTTGCAGGCTCTTGCGGTTCCTGAAGCTCATAAATCACCAATCTACCAAGTTCATCATTTTGCTCAAATGTTCTAAGTAATCCGATTGCTTCCAGCTTACATCTGGCTTCATAGAAAGTCTGCAAACCAATATCAAGTAAATCAAATAATTCACTGTGCATTTTTCGATTTGAGAGTTGTAAATCAGACTGCACCATTGTTCGCAAAAGGGCATACAGGCTGAAGCTCGCTGTTCCAACCAATGGTTGATAAAGTTTTAAAACTACTTCCAGTTGACTTTCATACAGCTTATGCCCTGTACATACTACGAATCCATCTTTAGGTGTGAAGTTTCTCTCCTCAGCAACCATCTGCACTCACCTTCTTACTCACTCTTTTCATCGTCATTACTTGAAAGATTTTTCTTATCCCGTGCCATCATTTCTTGTAGTTCCTTTAAGAATACACGCATATCCTTAAATTGCCTATAGACACTTGCAAAACGAATGTAAGATATTTCATCGACATCTGCCAACATTCCCATCACATATTCTCCAATCAACTGACTAGAAACTTCACTTTCACCAAGCGAACGCACCTTATTTTCAACTTCATCAACAATTTTCGTAATCTGATCCATTCCAACTGGTCTTTTTTCAGCAGCTCTAATAATTCCGCGCAAAATCTTCTCGCGATTAAATTCATCGCGTGTCCCATCCTTTTTGATTACTAACAGCGGAGTAACTTCAATTCTTTCAAACGTTGTGAATCTAAAGCCACAAGCCTCACACTCACGGCGTCTTCTAATTACATGACCATCATCTGCAGGACGACTATCAACCACTCGTGAACCATTATGATGGCACTTGGGACATCTCATATCTTTCACCTCATTATTTTATACCTTTAATATACAGTGTTAATTACACTAATTCCATTGTCTCTAGCCATTTTAGCACTTGCTTAAGTGTTTCTTCAACTTGTTTAGAGTTATCAATTAAAACATCAGCTAGTATGCAGCGTTCTTCATTTGACATTTGACTCAAAATCCGTTGCTGTGCTTGTTGCTCGGTATAACCGTCTCTTGCCACCAAGCGCTCTACTTGTAGTTTTTCTGGAACCCAAACACACATGACACTATCACAATATTTTTGATAATTGCCTTCAAAAAGTAATGGAATATCTAATACCAGTAACCTACAATCCGCTACTCTTGCTGCAACAATCAAATCTTCAATTCGCTTATGAATTAATGGACCTGTTATATCGGTCAATTGTTTTAACTTATTTTTGTCATTGAATACAAGTGAGCCCAACTTCTTACGATTCAACTCACCCGTACTCGTTAAGTAATCTTCACCGAAAATATTCACAATTTGGCTTAATCCAACGCTCTCTTTTTGAACAACTTCGCGTGCAACCCGGTCACCATCGATAATCTTTGCACCTTTTTTTCTTAAAAAGAGACTGACTGTTGATTTACCGGCTGCAATTCCTCCAGTAAGCCCAAGAATATATGTCACTCATTTCACCTTCTGACAATTTGGACAATAATGGGTTCCTCTTTGAGCAACAACTATTTTTTCAATTGAGTTTCCACACCTGCGACAAGGTTCACCCGTCCTGCCATATGCATTCAGGTCAAATTGAAATGTCCCTGAATTTTCAAACGCATTTGTATAACTCCTAATTGTTGTCCCGCCAGCTTTCACAGCCTTTGCTAACTCAGCAATAATTGCATCATGCAAAATAATAATTTCATTTTTCTCCAGGTGCTTAGCAATTGTCTGTGGGTTTATTTTACTCATCCACAGAACTTCATCGACATAAATATTTCCTAAACCTACAACCAAACTCTGATCAAGTAATGCAGGCTTGATCATCTTATTTTTCTTTTTCAATTTGTTTGTAAAATCTTCTATGCTAAAATCAGTTTTTGTCGGTTCTGGGCCTAATTTCTTTAGACTTTTTAAGTCATTGATATTATCTGTCTTGACTAATTCCATTCTGCCAAATTTACGCACATCATTATATCTAAGCTGTTTCCCATCCGTAAATTCAAAAATAATATGCGTGTGTTTCTCAATTTCATCACCAGTTTGACGAACAAAATACTTTCCTTCCATCCGTAAGTGAGAGACCAGCGAAATCCCATCATCAAAGTTAAAAATCAAATACTTTCCCCGGCGTCCAATCTCTTTAATCGTCAATCCCTCAAGTGTTTCAATAAAAATATTGGTATCTCCATTTATAATCTTGGGGTAAAGGACTGTCACTTTGCGAATCTTTTTGTTCAATACTAATTGGCGTAGCCCTTGACGTACAGTTTCCACTTCAGGCAATTCAGGCATTTTTTATCTCCTTCTCAAAACTTTATTTTGCATCGAACCATGTTTTTCCATGTGCACTTTCAACTTTTAGTGGTACTTCCAAGGAAACCGCCTGATCCATTACTTTTGGTACCAATTTTTCCAGTCTTGTAATTTCTTTACTCGGTACTTCAAAAATTAATTCGTCATGCACTTGTAAAAGCATCTTTGCCTCAAGTTGTTCTCTGCTAAGCATTTTTTGCATATTTATCATAGCGACTTTGATGATATCTGCCGCACTCCCCTGAATTGGCGTATTCATAGCCGTTCTTTCCGCAAATGAACGTAAATTAAAGTTTTTGCTCTTAATCTCTGGTAAGTATCTACGGCGCTTGAATAACGTCTCAACATACCCTTGTTCATGAGCTTTTGCCACAATCTCGTTCATGTATTGTTTTACTCCGGGGAATATCTCAAAATAGCGTGCTATAAAATCCTTTGCTTGTTTACGTGTAATTCCAATATTTTGTGCCAATCCATAATCACTTATCCCGTATACAATTCCAAAGTTAACTGCTTTCGCTTGTCTGCGCATGTTACTTGTAACTTCAGAAGCTGAATCTAATCCGAATATCTGCATTGCAGTATTTGCATGAATATCTGCGCCTTTATTAAAAGCGGCCTGCATGTTTTTATCATGAGAAATATGTGCTAGCACACGCAATTCAATTTGCGAATAATCTGATGAAAAGATTTCCCATTCAGTCTTTTCAGGGACAAACGCCTTTCTGATTTGGCGCCCTTCTTCTAATCTCACAGGGATATTTTGTAGATTAGGATCAACAGATGATAATCTTCCGGTTGCTGTAAGTGTCTGGGTATATCTCGTATGGACTTTACCATCAGTTTCTGATACAACTTTTAACAGGCCTTCAACATAAGTTGACTGGATTTTTGCAACTTGACGATACTTCAAAATATTATCAATAATTGGTGCCATTCCTCTTAGTTCTTCCAGCACTCCGACTGCAGTTGAATATCCAGTTTTAGTTTTCTTAATCACAGGCAGCTTCAGTTTCTCAAATAAGATAACACCTAATTGTTTAGGAGAATTAATGTTAAAATCTTCGCCAGCTTCCGTGTGGATTGACTGCTCCAATTCTGCCAATCTTTCCTTTAGTTTACTGCTCATCTCTTCAAGCTTATCTTTATCTAATCTGATTCCAGCAACTTCCATTTCTCCCAAAACTAAAGAAAGTGGGCGCTCAATTTCAAAATAAAGTTTTTCTTGCTTATTTTTATACAACTTCTCCATTAGATTCTCTTTTAGCTGCTCAATTGCTTGAACTTTACCTGCCAAATGTTCAAAAAATACAGTATCTTCTTTTGGAATTTGATACTTTGCACCTTTGCCGTATACTTCCTCATCGCTTGCAACAGCGAAATAATCGTGCTGCTGTGCCAATTTACCAAAATCATTATTATTATCGCTTGAGTCCAATAAATATGATACAAGCAGCATATCAAAGTCAACAGTGGCAAGAGTGATGCCTAATCTTTTAAGTCCAACAAAAGTCCGCTTACCATCAAATAAATCAATTTTAACAGCTTCTTTTTCAAGTAATTCTTTGAGCTCTCTTTTCTTCAAAAGTTCCACATCACGGCTAACATATATCTTTGCTCCATTTTTAAGAGCAAAACCAGCAAATGGTGCCTGATGATAATTCTCACCACTCATCTCTAAATAAAACGACACAGCAGCTTTTTTTTCAAATACTAACTGCTTGATATTTTGTGTGCTCAATTCCTGATACTCTAATTCTGGAATCTTATTCTGTTTTGTTTGCGAATTACTAGTGTTACCAGGTAAACTCATTTTTGCAAGGAAACTCTTGAAATCCATTTCTTCATAAAATAATCTTAACTCATCTTCTATCGGCCCTGACCACTTCGCTTCATCAACCGTAACTTCAATGGGTGCATTTCTTAAGATTTTTGCTAAATCTTTGCACAAAAAAGCCAGTTCACGATCCTCAACCAAGTGTTCTTTCATTTTAGAGGCCTTGATATTATCTAGATTCTCATAGATTCCTTCAATTGTTTCAAATTGCTGCAACAATTTAACCGCCGTTTTCTCACCAACTTTTGTTACTCCGGGATAGTTATCCGAGTTATCACCAACTAATCCCTTCATATCAATAATTTGTGCGGACTTAATTCCATACTTTTCAAATACATGTGCTGGAGTATATTCTTCAACTTCACTAACACCTTTTTGTGTAACTGCTACCGTTGTCTTGTCAGTTGTAAGCTGAGTCAAATCTCGATCCCCAGTTACAATTGTGACCATAAAGTCTTGTGCCTCGGCCTCATTCGCCAAAGTTCCAATAATATCATCTGCTTCAAAATTTGCCAACTCATAACTTTTAATACCATAAGCAGTCAATAATTTTTTAATATACGGAAACTGTTCAGAAAGTTCACTTGGTGTTTTAGAACGTCCTCCCTTGTATTCAGTAAATTTTTCAGTCCTGAATGTTTTTTTCCCCGCATCAAAAGCAACTAAAACATGACTCGGTTGAACCTTTTCAATAATCTTGTCCAACATTGTCTTGAAGCCATAAATAGCAGTAGTATGTAGCCCGTTATGATTCACAAATCTTTCAAGCGATTGATGGAGTGCAAAAAAAGCACGAAATGCCACACTATTACCATCGATGAGCAATAATTTCTTTTGTTTATTCATTCAATTAGCTCCTTTGAGATATTATCCTCTCTTATTTTAACAAACTATCGTGACCATTAATAGAAATCAACGACTGCATTCTACAAAAAAACCTCGCTAGGATTCTTCTCCTAACGAAGTTCTTAAAAAACTATTAACTTATTTATTATTAAATCCTGTGAAAATATTCAAAAGGCTGATAAAGAGGTTAACAAAATCTAGGTAGAGCTGTAATGCACCCATTAATGCCAAACCAGTTCCAGAAACTTGACCCCTTGTCTGCAGATATAATGTTCTGAATTTCTGAGCATCCCACGCTGTTAAGGCTGTAAAGATAATTACACCAGCAAATGAAAAGACAAATGTAATCATTGTACTTTGTAAAAACATATTAACAACCGAAACAATAACTAAGGCAATTAAAGCCGCCAAAGCATGCGTCCCAATTCTCGACAAATCTTTCTTGGTAGTTGTTCCCATCACAGCCATTGAAACAAATACCGCTGCGGCTCCCACGAAAGCCATTGTAACATCGCTTGCCGCATACAGTGAAACTATTATGCCAAAAAATACTCCCTGGATTGTCGCAAAGGCAACAAGTCCTAAGCCAGAAACAACGGGTGATCTATCAGCTTTAAAAGACATTCCCACGGCGATTAGCAATTGTAATCCAAACAAGATAAACATCATGAAGGGATGACCAGACATATAAGTAGCAACTTCATTGTAAAAAACGTTTGAAACTAGATATGCTACCACTGCAGAAATTGCAACGGCACCTGCCATAAAACCATACATTTTTGTTAGAAACCCATTAACCCCAGTATTACTTACTAATTTTCTTTCATTCTCCATTAAACACTCACCTCTGCACTTTCATTCTCATCGTTACTCATTAATGCTGCCTTAATTGGCGGTCTAACCATCACGACTGCATCGACAATCCGACAATTTTCATCATTAACGCCTGTTACGGATAATGTGACTACTTCCTTCATGTCATCTACCTTTATGACCTCAAAAGTAAAGGTCACATCTTCTTCATGATACACCGGCAAAATAAAATTGACTGACAAATTGACTACCTGACTCCCAGGACCCGGAAGCAGCTTTGATACTGACCTCGTAATAATTCCCGTCAACAAAACGGGGGGAACTATTGCTGCTTTATATCCCATATTTTTCGCATACTCATCTTGAATATACAGCGGATTATTGTCATTAGTCATCCCTAAATACAACAAAATATCGCGATCCGCAACACTTTCATTAACTGTCAACGAATCTCCTTCGTTTAAATCATCAATCGTTTTCCCTTGCCTATGAGTATCTTCTGACATTAATATCGACACCTCCATGTAGTCTTAAATGTATTCTAGCATATACTTTGATTTGCCTCAATCCATCTGACATGAAAATAAAAAAATAGAAAGTATGACATAAGTTCGTATTCAAGTTTTAGTTTATGGAACCACTTATCTGAGTTCACTGAACAGAGCTAAAACAAAATTTAATTATTGCTTCAGCTACTTTCTACAATTGCTCAAGTCTTTAATTATTCTTAAGACTTAAGCTACTCAATAGTTTTTCGTAAGCGTACTCATACTTTTGAATATCGCCAGCACCCATAAATACTACAACGGCATCATGAAAATCAAGCAACGGAGACATATTATCAACTTTCAATACTTCTCCACCTTTTGTAATTCTATCACCTAAATCGTTACTTGAAACATTTCCTCCGTGTTCGCGAATGGAACTGAAGATATCTGTTAAGTATACTTTATCTGCAAGATTCAAGCTGGTTGCAAAATCATCCATCAAAGCAATCGTTCGACTAAATGTGTGCGGCTGGAAAACTGCAATAATTTTCTTACTTGGATATTTCTGACGTGCAGCATCAATTGTTGCTTTAATCTCAGAAGGATGATGTGCATAATCATCAATAATCGTCATATCTGCAACATATTTCTCAGTAAAGCGTCTCTTGACACCTTGATAAGTCAATAATTCACGCTTGACTTCAGCTTGAGAAACTTTTTCAAAATATGAGACTGCAATCACAGCTAAACTGTTTAGTACATTATGCTCACCGAAAATTGGAATCTCATAAGTTCCCAGGTACTCATCGTAATGATATACATCAAAAGTTGAACCAGTTGTTGCTCGCTTAATATTGGTTGCCCTGAACTCATTGTCTGTAGAAGTTCCATAATAATGAACTGGAACATCTGCATCTAAATTTCTTAAGTATTTATCTTCTCCCCAAGCAAAAATTCCCTTTTTCGTCTGCTTCGCTAAAGTTTCAAAAGCATCAAAGACATCCTCAATTCCTGTGAAATAATCAGGATGATCAAAATCCACATTGGTCATAACCACATAATCTGGATGGTATGCAACAAAATGACGGCGATATTCATCAGCTTCAAAAACAAAGAAACGTGCGTCAGGTACACCTTTACCAGAACCGTCTCCTATCAAATAACTTGTCGGTGAAACTCCGCCCAAAACATGAGCCAATAATCCTGTAGTACTCGTCTTTCCATGTGCCCCTGCAATTCCAATACTTGTCGTATTTTCTACGATTTTCTCTAGAAAATCGGGATATGTAATAATTTCAAGACCAATTTCTTTAGCTTTTTTTATTTCAGGATGATCATCACCAAATGCATTGCCTTGAATAATCGTCAAACCTGCTTGAATATTCTTTTCATCAAAGGGTAATATTTTTATTCCCGCTAACTCTAATCCTCGTTGTGTAAAAGTATATTTCTCAATATCAGAACCAATAACTTTTAATCCTTTATCATGTAAAAGCAAGGCCAATGAACTCATTCCAGTTCCCTTGATCCCTACAAAATAATAGGTGGTTTTTGTATCCATAATTATTGTCCTCTCTTTTCTTTAATTAAATAAAATTACCGTCTTAGTTTACCACAAAATTGATGGGATTTCTTTTCAATAATCAACATTTTCTCTAACCTTATCTAATCTCGCTTGGGTTAGGTAGACTTCCCTTGGCTTGGATCCTTTCGCCGGAGAGATGTATCTGCGTTCTTCCAATGTATCAATAATATTAGCAGCCCTATTATAACCAATTGCAAATATTCGCTGCAACTTTGATGTCGAAATACTGTCCTCGTTCACAAGACAATCTAGAACCTCAGGCAAAAGCTCATCTTCTTGTTTATTTTGAATAATTTGTTTTTTTAATCCATCTGGATCAAAAGCATATTGTGGATGCCCCTGAGTACGTACAAAATCCGTAATTTGTTCCACTTCATTTTGTACAAATGTTCCCTGTAATCTCATCGGCTGGCTTGCTCCATTGCCAAGGTATAACATATCACCTCTTCCAAGAAGACGCTCTGCACCAGCTGTATCAATGATCGTCCTTGAATCAATTTGACTAGAAACCATGAAGGCAACCCTTGTAGGAATATTATTCTTAATTGTTCCTGTTATCACATCAACACTTGGTCGTTGCGTTGCGATCAACAGATGAATTCCCGCTGCTCGAGCCTTTTGTGTGATTCTAGCAATACAGTCTTGCACCTCTGATGAGGCAACCATCATTAAATCGGCCAATTCATCGATAATGATCACAATGTAAGCCATCTGCAGCCCGTAGTCCTTATGCTCCATTACTTTCTCATTGAATCCTTCAATATTTTTAACACCTGCAGCAGCTAGTTTCTGATATCTTTCCTCCATCTCTTTAACGACCCATTTTAATGTCGCTGATGCAGCAGCTGGATCAGAAACAACTGGCGCTAAAAGGTGTGGAATATCATGGTAAGGTGCCATTTCAACAGCTTTAGGATCAATTAACAATAGCTTTACTTGTTGAGGTGTAGCCTTATACAACAAAGAAATCAATATACTGTTTATAAAAACAGATTTTCCAGAACCAGTTGCCCCAGCCACTAGTCCGTGAGGCATTTTCCTTAAATCAGTCACAATTGGTTCTCCAAAAAGGTTAACTCCCAATGCTACAGTCAACGGTGAGGCCTTGCTTGCAAAGACAGTTGAATTTAAAACTTCTGATAACATCACTGGTCTTGCCTTTAGATTCGGAATTTCAATTCCCACACTGCTTCGCCCAGGAATAGGTGCCTCAATCCGGATATCTTTAGCTGCCAATGCTAACTTCAAGTCATCAATTAGATTAGTGATTTTATTGACCTTAACACCTCTTCCAAGTGTTAGCTCAAATTGTGTCACTGCAGGTCCAATCGTCCAATCGCTAACTGTTGCAGCGACATGAAAAGCCTCCAAGGTTTCATTGAGAGTATCAATTCGTTCCAATACCCATTCATCTTGAACATCCTCGTTTACTTGAACCGGTTTTGGAAGTAAATTAATGTCTGGAAGTTTATATCCATTAACAGCCACTATACTTTGTGGCTCTTTTTTGAGATTTACTACCGGATCTTTCAAAGTATTTACCACAGAATCTCCCAAAATATCTTTTTTTGCATCTGTACCCGATTCATCACTTGGTTCAAGTTTTTCTGCCATCTTATTGATATCAGGTTTATCATTGTAGCTTTGCAATTTTTGCTTATCATTTACATCGCTTTGACTATCTTGTTTTAATTTTATTTCAGCAGCTACAGTTTTTTTCAACTCATTTTCTTCATGGACTGAAATAGTTCCATCTAAATTAGGTTGAGCATTATTCTCAGGAATCTCCTCGCCTTTTACGTGAACTGACTTATCTACCTGCTGTCTATTACCTATACCATTCTTAATGTCATCGTTTGTCTCGACAACAACTGTTTGCCTACCATCATCTGCAACCTGTTCGCTAAATGCAGTAGTTTTGCTTGTTTCACTTTTTTGTCTCGATACATTAGAGACATTTTCTGTTACTATTTTTATTTTACTCTTCTCAATATCTGTAATTTCGGCAAACAGCAAATAATCATTTGCTTGTTTTTGCAAGCATTCAAATAATTTTTGATATTTTTGTTTTCTTTTTTGGGCAGAATATTCCCAACCAGCAAAAGAAGGTGGAACATATGAGGGATGAAACGTCTGGCCCTTTTTTATATTTGGTTTATCTGCAGGTTTCGGCAGCTTATCATTCATATTTTGCTTGATTTTTTTATTTTGTTTTCTATAAAAGGCTGGTCCATCATAATGTTGCATTAGTATTCTTCCTTACTTTTTACAATACTTTATTCTAAAAAAATAGCTGTCTTCAGTTCACACGAGCTAAAGGACAGCTATCACTATATTAATTCTTCAAAGTGCCAATCTGCCCATGAGAGCATATTACCATACATTTATTTCAATCAGCAAAAAATTAACTAATCAAGAATGGTTGGCCTTGATGGAAGTTGTCTAGTGAAAGGACTAAAATTCCGCGTTTTTGCGGTGCATTCGGCAAATGCAATTCACGAGCTGAACAAACCATTCCGTTACTCTCAATCCCGCGAAGTTTTCCGGGCCAAATGATTTCACCATTTGGCATCATTGCACCAACCTTAGCAACAACCACTAACTGTCCTTGCATAATATTTGGTGCCCCGCAAACAATTTGCAATATTTCATTGCCAAGATTGATTTTTGTAATATGCAAGTGATCTGAATCTGGGTGTTCGATCATTTCTTCAACCAATCCAACTACGAATTTTGGCATTTCATCAATTTCAAGAATAGTTTCAAATCCAGCCTCATGGAGTTTAGCATTCAATATTTTGACTTGTTCGTCATCAAGCTTGATTTGACCAGTCGCAGTTAGTCCAAGTTCCTCCCCTACTCCAAAAAAATTATAACCTAATACAGTTCCATCACTTGAATCACTTATTTCTACAATTGTATCTTTTTTCTTTGTTACCTGACTTGGTCCATCCTCGTGCAGCATTACTACAAGAATATCCCCTAGCTGTGCCTTGTTATAACTAGCGATTAGCATCCCTTTTCTCCTTTACACAAAAAAAGAACTGCATAAGTTCGCAGTCCCATTATCATTTAAAATTATGCGACCTCATTTAAAAATGTTTCAATTTCTTCTTTTGTTTTACGATCCTTATTAACAAATCGTGCGCTTTCTTCACCATTCTTGTAAACGACAAAGCTTGGAATCCCCATGATCATCAATTCTTGGCAAAGGTCAATATTTTCATCGCGATCAATATGAATAAATTTATAATCTGGATATTCTGCTTCGATTGCGGGAAGAGCCGGCTTGATAAAATTACAGTCTGAACACCAGTCGGCAGAAAAAAATAGGACATATGAACCCTTTTCGAGTTTTTTCTTTAATGTTTCCAAATTCATTTTTCCAAATTGTTCCATTTTCCATTCCTCCTCAACTTATCTTAATATTCTTTAGATAACATCATTATAGACTATTTATTCGCAAAAAAAAGTGATTTGTTTTAATTTTATTAAGCAATTAAGTTTAAACATTCTAAATTGGTGCTATAATTACATATCATAAGAAATTTGGTAAGGAGTCTAGCTATGACAAATACTTTTAATAAGTTTCTCCCACTGACGCTTGGTGTGCTGCATCCAGGCTAGCAACGTTCTTAAGAAGCAGGAACGACTCACTCCCCAACAGATTTTAAACAACATCAAAAACTCGTTTCAAAACGAAACTCCTGTTCAAGATTCTTGGATATCTGTTAGACCTGAAAGAATTCGGAAATTTGCCTTAACTACAGATATCTATCAAGGAGGAATTTCACGACTCGAAGATAATCAAATCGTTCGTTATGAATTCCAAGCTGATGCTAAAACTGGAAGTGTGCTTAACCTGAATAGAATTGATTTGTAAACTGTGTCTTTTGCAACTCAGGACAGCCAGAGGATTTTTGTTAACTTTTAAAGCTTGCGGAAATCTTGTAAATTGGTTGTCCTTTTTTACTGAATTTGTCTTCATATTCAGTCATTACATTCTCAATCATTGCTTCATCGTCTTTGTGCAAGTCTAAAAAGACTTGATTAAATCTCATTCCATAATTATTCAGACTGGTTAATGAATATTCAAACAATCCGCGGTTATCAGTCTTAAACTCCAAACTGCCTTTGCCATTCAACACATACTGATACTGCTTTAAGAACAATTTGTAAGTCAATCTTCTTTTCTCTTGTCTGGTTTTAGGCCACGGATCAGAAAAATTCAAGTAGATTCCATCTACTTCATTTTCCTCAAAATATTCACTTAAACCACTGCCATTAGCACAAATCAATTGCAGATTTTGTAACTTTGCTTCTATTTGTTTACGCAGAACAATCGCAGCAATCGTCGTCTGAATCTCAATTCCAATATAATTATTTTCAGGATGTCTGCTTGCCAACTCCATTATGAAGCCACCCTTACCCATCCCTATCTCAACGAATAATGGTGCTTTTTTTTCAAATCTTGTTTCCCACTTACCGCGATATTCAGCTGGTTTAGTTACAATCAACTCAAGGTTGCTATCAATCAGCGGCTTTGCCCATGGCTTGTTTCTTAAACGCATTTTTTCATTCCTTTCAACTTGGCCAGAATCATCCGCTCAAACAAAGGGGGTGTGCTATAAGTCGGGAAAATTTGAGTACTAACTCGAAATTACGAACATAGCAGGCACTTTGCTATGAGTAATTCGAAGTTAGACGGAGAATTTTGACTTATGAAACACGTTTATACGAAATAAATAGAGAAACTGGGTCAAAAGTTAAATTTTGATCCAGTCCCATTATTGATTCCATCTAAATGTGTAACATAAGTCAAAATCTACCATTTAAGTTCATCATTAATACTTAAATTCTATCGACTTACGAGACACATTTTTGCTCAACATGTTCACCATCTAATTATGCTTTTTCGATTTAAATAAAATCTTGATTTTCAAAAAAGGCTGCTAACTTCAATATGTCTCGGTTCATTTCAAAAAAACGACCACGCTGATGCTCATCCTTTACAGAAAGAAGCAAATTAACCATGTAGTACCAACTAATTCTTTGTTTCAACCCCGCCGTGATTGAAATTTCATACTTCTCGGCTAACCATTGTTTCCACTCCGCGCGTGGGACATATTGACACATTAACATGCTAATATCCAGTGCACTGTCTGCTAATCTTGCCGATTCCCAATCAACCAAATATAATCTGTCTCTATCCGACAATAACCAATTCTTATGATTCAAATCGCCATGTGAAACCTTAAATTCTCTATGATCTAGCTTTGGCTGATGTGTCCGCAATTGGTTTGCAACTCTTTTAAGCAAGGGATGAGCTCTTAATTCTAAACTCAATCCTCGAAAATAGTTACTGAGTATTTCTTCAGGAAAAACATACCTTCCACCTACCTGACACAACATCTTTCTAAGAATTTTAGACCGATGAACTCTGCTCAACAGTCTTGCAACATTTTCCTGTCCCATTTCCTCTTTAGAAAGACATCTGCCATTTAGCCATTCTTGTGCGGTAAGCGTATCACCCGTTGAAATGTGCTTCGTCCATACCAATCTTGGTGTGATTTCTTCCAACGATAATGCAGCAAGAAAAGGTGAAGTATTTCTCTTTATAAATAACTTTTCCTGCTCTTTAACACCCATATAGGCAGTTCCAGTATTACCCCCAAGCGGATGAATCTGCCAACCATCATCCAATCTGAAATCCATATTGGCAAGTCTCCTCTACAAGTCCATAATCCTTAAACAAGGATACAAATTCATACCACAAGTGTCAAGTATTTTTTTTGATATAGCTCCTCAAAAAACTACCTGTTATCAAATATATTTCACCTAAAGAAACAGCCGGAATCAGCAAATACTTTACCTCAAAAAGAGGTGTTGCTACTGCAATAATATTCAATATTAACCATGCAAGCAGCAAGACTTTGCCCAATAACTTCTTGAAAGCAGATTTTTTTTGATTTTCATCAATTGGATAAATATGGGTGAAAACATTATCTTCGAAAATGAAATATAAGCCAAATAATTGCACTCCTATCAGATAGAGACAGATACAAATTATAAACAAACTAAATAGATAATTCGGCGAGAAAAAAACAATGATACTTGCTAGAAATAATAGGCGTAAGAAGAGTCCACTAAAACCACTCTGCCTAATGAAGCTCCTACTATACAGGAAAAGATAAACATTTTTAGATGTACCGTGCAACAGAAAGTCAAAGATTTTATGTCGCTTAGTTTGTCCAACTATTTGTGGAACATCCGTAAACATATTTATAAAGCGATATAAGGTCATCACTCGTTCTTTTTCGGACTTAATTGTCTCATTCCATTTGAAAATGTGCTGCTGTGCTGACTTGTCAAAGGAATGCTTAATTATTACTACCAAACCCAGTGACAAAATCAAACTGAGTACAAGATTTAGATACAGTCCAATTGCTAAGATAGCTATCAAGGTTAACTGAAAATAGCATTGCTGTGAGAATTTCTTTAAAGCAGTGTTATAGACCCTTACTGCCAAAAAAAGTAAATAACTTACCTTCAACAAACATTGTACGACTAGCAAAATACCCCACATCGTAAGATTCCACTGTAAACCACGTATAATAAATGGAGCTAATATTATCAAGAATATTACCTGTATCACACAAGATACGAGCGTCGAATGTTTTAAAACCAGCTTAAAATAATCTTTCATTTGATAATCTTTGGGTAAAAGAAAGACCTTGTCTGCCTCCTCCAGCAAACTTACTAGTTTACCAATATGTATTATCAAGAAAAGAATTATGATGAGCGTGGGCTGCTCCCACCAAAAAGGCCTTTCGGGTAAACCTTTTACAAAATTCGAGTATGAAAGTCCCACCCCTCCAGCAAAAAATAGTAATGCTAAGACAAAGTGATCATTAAAAACATATTTTGCATAACGCAATAGCATGCTTTGATATTTTTTTAATCTTCTATTCCATATTTCATTCATTGGCATTTCCATCCTGCGTCATTCCAAGATAAATATCCGTCAATGATGCCTTATTGTCGTTGAAGATTCCTCTTAGTTCTGCAAGACTACCTTGAGCTCTAATCTTACCTTGGTGAAGCAAGACAAAATAATCGCAATATTCTTGTGCCGTGCTGAGTACATGTGTAGACATTAAAATAGCTGCACCCCTTTTTTTCTCAGCATCGACCAAGTTCAATAAATCTCGGGTTGCCAACGGATCTAGTCCTAAAAACGGTTCATCAATTACATAAACTTGTGCTTCTGTCATAAAAGCACACACAATCATAACCTTTTGCCGCATTCCTTTTGAAAAATTTGCTGGAAACCAATCCAATTTATTATCTAGACGAAAAACTTTTAGAAGTTCGGTTGCCCTTTTCCAAGTATGCGTTGGCTCTAAATTGTAAGCCATAATAGTCAATTCTAAATGTTCCTTTAAAGTCAGCTCCTGATATAAAACCGGCATTTCTGGCATATAGGCCAGCTTTCCTTTATATACTTTGGAATCATCTTTTAACTCGACGTTATCAATTGTGATGCTGCCCTTTTGTGGCTCAAGCAATCCAATAATATGATTAATTGTCGTTGACTTACCAGCACCATTCAACCCTATTAATCCGACTAATTGACCTGAATTAACTGCAAATGAAATATCTTTTAACACTGGTATCCGCGAATATCCGCCCACGAGTCTATTTATTTTTAAAGTCATAGATTTGTAATTCCTTTCACTTCAATTATTGAAAATTATAACATAAACATCGAACAGCAAATCATGTTAAAGTTTCCTTCATCGGTGTGTGTTATTATATACTAAAATAAATATAAGTTGAAAGAAGGTTCTTTTAAATGAACGATTGCATTTTTTGTAAGATTATTGCTGGTACAATTCCAAGTATTTCTGTATATGAAGACGATGATATTAAAGTATTTTTAGATATTTCGCAAACTACACCAGGTCACACTCTATTAATACCAAAAAAACATATTACTAATATTTTCGAGTATGATGAATCTCTAGCTCAAAAAGTTTTAACAAAAATACCCATGATTGCACGTGCCATTAAAAAAAGCAATCCAAAAATCTCAGGCCTTAATATTGTGAACAATAATGGAGCAATTGCATATCAATCAGTTTTCCACTCACACTTTCATTTCATCCCGAGATTTGCTGCTACCGATTCATTTGCAATGACTTTTAAAGATAATTCTGGAGAATATTCTTCAGCCAAACTGCAGGAAATTGCCAATCTTATTCATAAGAACATGGAGGATTAACCCATGAGCGGAAAAAGAGTTCTAATATCTTTAGGAGCACTTGGAATTATCTCAGCAATCGCATACTTATCTCGGAAAAAAACTACTCTTTCTGGTAATGAAAAAGCAAAAGAATTATCTGAATCAGCCAATAACGTAAAAAAAGCATATATTAAACTGATGGAAAATGTTGAAAAGCTTACTAATGAGCTACCTAGCTCACAGCAAACAATCGATGAAATATCTACTCTCGTTTCTGAATATCAATTCAAAATTCAGAATAATCTTGATAACATTTCGCAAATTCAAGCAAAAAATATGAAATAGTAGCTACTTATAAAACAAATTGAATAAATGATGAATTTTTTTGTAAATTTTATCTTTTCTTTCAACATCATTAACTATTGTGTTATAGTTAGTAACGTTGATTTGTATCTTAATACAAGCAAAATAAACGAATGGATGTGTATTTTATAATGAAAAAATGGTTTCTTGCACTAGCAGGTATTCTTATGACTGTCAGCTTGGTTGCTTGTTCTAAGACAGTTGCAACCACTTCCGGCGGTAAAATTACTGAAAGTGCATATTATGACAGTATGAAAAAAACATCATCAGGTAAACAAATTTTACAACAGATGATTCTTGACAAGGTTCTTGAAAAACAATATGGTAGCAAGGTTTCAACCAAACAAGTCAATGCGCAATACAATACGTATGCAAATCAATACGGCTCTTCATTTTCTTCAGTGCTTTCACAAAATAGCTTGACCAAAGCTACTTTCAAAAAGCAACTGCGTTCAAATTTATTGCTTCGTGAAGCAGTAAAAGATAATACAACTATTACTCAAAAACAATTAAAGACCCAGTGGAAGAGTTATGAAACAGAAACGACAGTCGCTCATATCTTAGTAGCTAAGAAAGCCACTGCTGAAGAAGTTATCCAGAAATTACAGGCAGGTGGAAACTTTACGAAACTTGCTAAGCAATATTCAACCGATACTGCTACCAAAAATAAGGGTGGAAAATTATCTGCGTTTAATAACACTGATACTTCCCTAGCTTCTGCCTTTAAAAAAGCTGCTTTCGCTCTGAAACAAGGTGAATACACAACAACACCGGTTAAGACAAGCTATGGTTATCATGTTATCAAGTCAATTAAGAAACCTGCTAAGGGTAAGATGAGTTCACATATTAGTGAACTTAAGACACAAATTATTGATAGCGATATGAATGATTCGACACTTCTCCAAAAAGTTATTGGTAAAGTTCTTAAAAAAGGAAATGTTTCAATTAAGGATAGCGATTTAAAGGATATTCTTTCAAGTTACTTATCAAGTAGTTCAAGCTCATCAAGTTCAAGCAACTAGACACCAAAATAGTTTAATACAAATAGAGGACTTAAATCAAAATTTACATTTTGGCTTAAGTCCTCTATTTATTACTAATAAAAGTGTTTCATAAGTCTAACTTCGAATTACTCATAACAAATTACTAATTACTCGCTATGTCTATAATTTCGGGCTAATACTCAAATTCTTCCGCCTCATTTTAAAATCCAATAATATCCACAATTTGTTCAAATGCTCTTTTAGACTCTGGTAATGGGAAGATTGGAAATACATGGAACATGCCTTCGTATGTGATTAACTTTACACTTTGCTGTGCCTTTTCTGTAAAAAGCTCCATATCCGGATACAAAATATCATTTGTACCACCAAAAATGGTTATTGGCGGTAAATCTGCTAAATCACCGTAAATAGGACTAACAAGTGGACTTTTTAAGCTTTCGCTCCCAGCATAATATTTTCCTTCAAATCGTAATTCTTCTAACTTTAAAATCGGATCTTTCCTTGCAATCTTTGCAATTTTTGCATTTTCCAAGGAAACATCCAACCATGGTGAAAGCAGGATAACCTGGCTTGGAAGATCAATCTGTGCATTCCTTAATTGTTCTACCAATGACACAGCTAGGCCGCCCCCCGCAGAATCACCAAGCAATATAACATTTTCTGCTGCAACACCACTAATAGCAAGTAATTCTTGGTAACTTTTCATAACCATAGACAAAGCATCATTAACATCGTATGCGGGTGCTTTGGGATATATTGGCATAACAACACTCGCTCCTACCCGATCAGCCAACTTGGCTATAAAATGATATTGTAGAGCGAATGGTTGATACCAGTATGCTCCGCCATGCAAATAAAAAATAATTTTCTTTTCCGGTTTTACAATACTATCTCTCTTCAAAACTTGCATTCCAATATCAAGCCATTTAAAATCAAGCTGATCATGAACTTTTCTGGGAATACTATATACCTCAGAATTAATATGATTAAACTTCTCAAAGTCCAAAGCTCTTCTGGGATCTGGTCCCCGCAAAAAACTTCTTAGTCCCTGTTCGACCACTAAGCTTTGCATACTACGCTTTTGTTTTACACTCTGATACTTCAAATATGCAGCCGATGCCGCTAAAGTTGTAAGTAACACTTTCTTCATAGCCACAGTCTCATCTCCTAAAAAATTCATTATTGTACATGCTTAGGCTAGCACAAACTTTATTATTTAGTCTACTTTTTAAATTTAATTCTGATTCAACCCCGTTATATCAAACTTTCTATTTAACTATTTGTAACCATATCTTTTAAGATAGAGATATGCTCTTACAAATATGATATGCTTATCTTCAGATTGAATGTTCAATATAATAGTAAGAGGAAGTGTACTTTTATGTCTAACAATTATCAACGAATTTTATGTCCTATTTCATGGAGTAATAACTCAATAAATGCACTCAATGGAACTGTCAGCTATGCACGAGTCCATAATATTCAACTTGATATTCTCTATGTCATTGACGATACATTGCTTGCTTTTGGTAATTTTCAACCTGAAATGTCACCGCAGCAAAGAAAAGATTTAGCAGAAATTTATGAAAAAAAAATGGCGAATCTCATCCAAAAATTTTTGGATGAAGGTTCGTCCATGTACCAAATTCACTCGCATATTCGCTTTGGGGATCCACGAAAAATAATTTGTGACAGTTTTCTTGAAGAATACCGCAATGATCTAATCGTTCTTGGACAGCCGCAGTTCAATCATCTTCATAGAGTCCTGACTGGCTCTGTCTATACCTATGTGAGTAAATATGCAAGCTGCGATATTTTAACAATTCATTAATACCGACTTGCTCAAATCATTTTTTTGGAAAACTAATTGCTGTTCCATAGCCGTGTAAAACCATATATTTGGGACCGATACCTACACTGACTATTTCTGGGTTAAAATGTACAGCAATGATCCCATCACCATCTCTAGCGACCGTATGTTCAATCAATTTTGTCTTAACTTTTTCATATAAATCGTCAAAATTATCAACATCATCAATCTCATCTGGTGTTAAGGTTCTTTTTACTGTCGCATTAACAATCCCTACAACCATATATGCACGATTTATTTCTCCCGTTGTCAAAAACATTAATATCCTCCTTTTGAAACTACAATTTGACTTAATTAATCATAGCCACTATAGGATAAAAATCATAGGACATACATAATTATTAAAGAAAAATTCGATAATTACGTTTGGTTATGTTTATTATCTCTTTTTTTGTATTTTTCGAACTCATTTTAAGCAAATTCTTTAACATTCTTTCAAACTTTGAATCATTTTCCAACTTAGAAATGACTTCCTTATCCACTCTAATTACTAAATTCTCTCTCTTGCTAGGTACAGAAAAGGTCTTCGTTGTATTATCTTCATCTAAAACATTCGCTTCAATTTCATGCATAAATTCTTTTTGCATACCAAATCCCCCTTTGTATAACTTAAGTCTACCCCTTATTTATTGGTAATTCAAAGGTCAACCAAATATTAAAACCCTCACTACTGGTTGCATCCTTTACTTTTTATCAAAAAATTCAAGATTCTACACTTACCAGTAAAAGCTAATTCAAAAAAACTTTTATTTTATTAATTCATAAATTGCTTCGGCGTATATTGCAGCTGCTTTTAATATATCCTCAATCAGCATATACTCATTTGCCTGATGCATTGTGTCTGGCGTTCCTGGGAACATTGCACCAAATGCAACTCCTCGTTTCATTAAGCGCCCGTAAGTACCGCCGCCAACAACCATTCCGTAACCCTTATTACCTGTCTGACGTTCATAAACACCCAACAAAGTCTTAACTAATGGATCCTCAATTGAGACATAATGTGGTTCTTGTAATTTACCAGTCGTGTTAACCTGTGCGTTCACCTTTGTCGCGACTTTAGCCAGTGCTTCTTCAATTTGACTTGCACCAATTCCTTTTGGAAAACGAAAGTTTAACGTCACACGTCCACCTTGCGCAGCTGCAAAATTAAAAATTCCAGCATTCATTGTTAAATCACCCATGGTTTTATCAGAAAAATGTAGTCCAAAATTATCCATTCGTGAATCTTCATGTAGATAGTCAGCCGCAAAATCAATAAATTGTTCAGCACCTGATCCTAATTCGATCTGTTTTAAAAATAGTGCTAGATATGTTCCCGCATTTTCACCATTTTTTGGTTCTTGGGCATGTGCTGCCCTACCAATAACTGATATTTCAATTCTTTCATTTTGTTCTAACGCTTCAACTTCAATTGGCTTATCGTCCGCAAATTCAGTAAGTAATTCTTTAATTTCTTTTAGTTCAATTCCACTGATGTGTGCAATCGCATCACGTGGCACCATATTTTCACGTAACCCTGCAGAAAAATCCAAAAGTTTTGCCCCTGCACCATTTCCACCTTGAAAATCAACATTAAAGCTAACATTTCCTTTCTCACCATTAATCAAAGGAAAGAAAGCATCCGGCGAAAATCCGAAATCTGGAAGCGGCATTTTCTCAAAGTAATGTGTCATACATCTCCAACCGCTTTCTTCATCCGTCCCAATAATCATGCGAACTTTTTTACTTGTTGGTAATCCTAATTCCTTGATAAGCTTCAAACCATAATACGCGGCCATCCCTGGTCCCTTATCATCTGAAGAACCTCGTGCAAATAATTTTCCATCCTTAATTATGGGCTCAAAGGGGTCAGTATCCCACCCTTTTCCAGCTGGCATCACATCAACATGAGCAAGAATTCCCATAGTCTCAATACCGGTACCATATTCAAGGTGTCCTGCAATTCCGTCCACATTAAGTACTGCAAAACCATCACGTTTTCCAATTTCTAAAAACTTGTCTAGCGCTGCGCGTGGCCCAGGACCAAAGGGGGCATTTTTTGACCCCAGTTTCTCATTTCTCACACTCTCAATTTTTAGCATTTCGGTTAAGTCTGCTAATAATGCATCTTTTCTTTGACTGATTTCTTTTTGCCATTCAATCTGCATGCTTCTCCTCCTTAATACGTGTCATACAATAATATTATCACATGATATCCAGATATTATTACTAAATACTGCAAACAAAAAAAAGATTTGCTGTATAATAAGAACGAACTTTCTTTTCAAGGAGGATTGGGTTATGCATGTACTTAGTAAAAATATTTTAAATCAGATTATTACTACTAGACCAGTTAAAAGCCATAAAGGTAATTATGGTCGTGTGTTAACGGTTGGCGGCAACAGCCAATTTGGTGGTGCAATAATCATGGCAACTTCAGCAATTATTCACAGCGGTGCTGGGCTGGCAACTTGTGCTACTTCGCTTGATAACTTAACAGCACTTCACACTATTGTTCCAGAAGCAATGTTCATTCCCTTCGATTCTGAATACAAACTAATTGATGCATTGACAAATTCAGATGTGATTCTTGTTGGACCTGGTCTTGGAACCAATGAAAATTCACTGAAAATTTTACAAACTGTCTTGCAACATATGACACTTCAACAAAAGTTAATTATTGATGGGTCTGCAATTACAATGATTGCCGATCATCATGAATTTCTGCCCCTTCTTAAAGAATTGCATCCGATTCTTACACCACATCAAATGGAGTGGCAACGTTTAAGTGGAATTAAGATTTCTGAGCAGGATGATATCAAAAATACGCTGTATCAGCAGCAATTACAGGCTACCGTTGTTCTAAAAAAATATCATACAACAATCTATCATAGAGATGGGTCTATTTCACAACTGGCAATTGGTGGACCGTACATGGCAACTGGTGGTATGGGTGATACACTTGCAGGTATAATTGCAGGTTTTCTTGCACAATTCAAATTTAAAAATTATGAATATGTTGTTGATGCCGCGCTTTATGCTCACAGCGCAATTGCTGATGAAATTAGTACAACAAAATATGTTGTTTTGCCCACCGATATTATTGCAGAAATTCAATCATTTATGAAACGTTGGGCTGTCTCGTAATAAATAAAAGCGGTAAAGGACTGCATGACTAATTTGTTTTGGACTATACAAGAAAGAAAATGGGGACTGAATCAAAATTTAACTTTTGACCCAGCCCCACTTTATTTTAGTAAAATTAATTAATATTCCTAATTAAGCAACTCAATTCATCAGGTGTCAATTCACGATATTCCCCAAGTTTAAGCCCTTCATCAAGTTTTAAGCCACCCATTTGGACCCTTTTTAATTCTTGGACCCTCATTGAAACCGCTCCAAACATCCGCTTAATTTGATGATACTTACCTTCAACAATACTTATTTCTATTTTCGTTTCATTTTTCTGCCTATTAATAGCTAAAATTTTTAATAGCGCAGGTTTTGTCGTTTCACCATTTTTTAATGTAATTCCACTGGCAAAGGTTTGAACAATTTCCTCTGTAACCTCACCAGCAATCAAAGCGCGATAAACTTTAGTGACATGCTTTCTAGGTGCTAACAATTTGTGCCCCAACATACCATCATTTGTCAAAAACAATAACCCAGTTGTATCTTTATCTAACCTTCCTACTGGAAACAAACCTTTTTGATTTACCTTTGCAGTCAAATCTATAACTGTTTTCTCAAGAACATCACTAGTCGCCGAAACTACATTCTTAGGTTTATTCATCATATAATATCTATATTCTTGATATATTACTGTTATCCCGTTTAATTGGACAACATCAAAATTCAAATCAACTTGATGTTTTGTTTGCTTAACAATCTTTTGGTTTACACTAACTAAACCATCTTTGATAGGTATTTTTGCCTGCGAACGTGTCAATCCTTTCGAGTCAGCAATAAATTTATCAAGTCTCATCTTTTACTTCCTCACTTTATTCTCAACTTTGATCTTAGTACAGCAGCCCGATTTCCTACTATCTTATCAGCTACCCTTGTTTTCAATGATAAATATACGTAGGTCAATCCACCAGTTAAGACAGCAACAATTAACACTACAAAGGCAGTTATTCGGTATTGTAGATTCAAGAAAAGATCACTTAGCTGAATTACACCTAATGCCACAACAAACACTATTAATGAGAAAAGCAGTAATTGATTAAATCTTCCAATAACTTTACCTAGATTAACTTGCAGATTGTAATAAAAATATCTAAGCATCAGACAACTTGAAACTGTCATCCCTATTCCCGTTGCCATCAGCGGTCCAAACGGATGAAAAAGTAATATCAGTGGAACTTGCAATACTAGCTTAATTACTAATCCAATTAAGAAGAATTTAATTGCCTGCATATTCTGGTAAACACCTTGTAGTAATGAGGCTAAGACCATAAACAAACCAATTGGTAGTGCAACATATGCAGAGAAACTTAAGACATATACCCCAGTAAAATTATATTGATAAAAAATGATATACAAGGGTTTGGCAACTGCGGCCATTCCTAAAGAACAAGGCAACATCACAAAAAAGAATAGTTCAATTGCATCAGCTAATTGAGTCGCAGTTTGTTCTCTCTTGTGTTTTGAATATGCTTGTGCAAGCAGTGGAATTGCTGTAGCAGACATTGCAGAAGCCAATGAGATAATAATCATTATTAACTTGTTCGAATTACCTGCAAAAATTGTATAGAGATCATTAATCACGGTTACTCTGTAGTCAGTAAAGCGCAACATCACTTGTTTAAAAGTAAATTGATCAATTAGATTATAAACAGTGGTTGAAACACTGATAACAACAAAAGGAATCGCCTCCAACAATAAAGTCTTAATGACCTGTGTATCAGAAATATTCAATTTATTTGCACTCTGTCTAGCTAATGTTGCAAACTCATCTTTCTTCTTAAAATAAAACCATGCTAGAAACAGTAAACCAGCAATTGCACCTATAAAAGCAGCAAATGTTGATTGAACAACTCCGGAAACATATTTTCCATGAATAACTTTCATAATTATAAAGGTGGTCCCCAGCATATATATAATTCGTGCAATTTGTTCTACTAACTGCGACATTGCAGACGGAAACATATCCTGATATCCTTGAAAAAATCCTCTAGTTAAACTCATTGTTGGAATAATTGTCAGTGCAATTGCAAGTGAACGATACACTGGAATAACATTCTTATCGTTTTGTGACAAAAATGGGGCAACAAACCACATTGCAATAGCAGAGATAATACCCAGTCCCAACATTATCAGTAATAATTTCTTGTACAACCGCTGGCCTAAAGCATATTCATTTTGCCCGTTATAATTAGATATTTGCTTGGAGACAGCAGATGGAATACCTGCAATTGAGATCATTAAAAAAACACTATACACAGTATATCCTTGAGTATATAAGTTATTGGCCGCCAAATTATCTTTCCCAAACCATGCATACCATGGAATGATATAAAGCGCTCCTAATATTCTAGAGAAAATACTTCCCATTGTCATCCAGGCAGAGCCACGTAACATTTTTGCCTTTGCAGTTTCATTTTTTTTCTTTAGAATTTTCTCACTCTCGGTCTTAGAATACCCCGATTCATCAAGTGACCTATTTGCCATGTATTTTCCTACCTTTTCCTAAATCACTCTGTTATTTTATACTGATTTTGATAGAGTTGCAATGTTGGTTATAATAATTTAGTAAATATCAACTAACTCAAATATTCCAATAAAAAAGGAGTGTACTAGAAAGTCGAGAAAATTTAAGCATTAACTCTAAATTACAAACATAATTAGTATTTTGCTATGAGGAATTAGAAGTTAGCCGCAGAGTTTTGACTTATGAAACACGTTTATCTGGAATAAATAAAAAACTGAGTCAAAATTTAACTTTTGACCCAGCCCCTAATCCTAGTATTACTTCACAACAATATTTACTAATTTACCAGGAACCACGATTACTCGCATTATATCTTTTCCGGCAATTTCTTGTTTTATTTTTTCATCGTCCAATGCTATTTTTTTCAAATCTTCCTTTGAAATCTGTTTTGACACTTTCAAATGCTGCCGAACCTTACCGTTTACTTGTAAGACAACTTCAACCGTATCCTCAACTAGTTTATCCTCATCAAACGTTGGCCATTTCTCATATGTGATTGAACCAACATGTCCAAACTTTGTCCACAATTCTTCTGCAATATGTGGTGTGATTGGTGAAATCATTTTGACAAAGCCTTCAACATAATTTAATGGAAGTGCCTCAGCTTTATATGCTTCGTTCACAAAAACCATTAATTGTGAAATTGCAGTATTAAAATGAAGAGCTGCATAATCTTCTGTAACTTTTTTTACAGTCTGGTTATAAATAAAATCAAGATTACCATCATTTAATGTTGTAACACGGTCTCTTAAATGACTATTTTCATCAACAATCAATCGCCAAATTCTATTAATAAACTTGTTTGCACCGTTCAACCCTTCTGTACTCCAAGCAATAGATGCATCTAATGGACCCATGAACATTTCATAAAGTCTTAAGGTATCTGCTCCATACTCAGTAACAATATCATCAGGGTTTACAACATTCCCTTTTGACTTCGACATTTTCTCATGGTTATCACCTAATATCATTCCTTGGTTAATTAACTTATGGAACGGTTCCTTTGTCGGGACTACACCAATATCATACAAGAATTTATGCCAAAAGCGTGCATAGAGTAAGTGTAGTACAGCATGTTCGGCACCACCCACATATAGATCAACCGGCAGCCATTTTTTTAATTTAACAGGATCTGCAATTCTCCCTTGATTATGTGGATCAATATAGCGCAAGAAATACCATGAACTTCCTGCCCATTGAGGCATAGTATTTGTTTCGCGCTTCCCCTTTCGTCCATTTTTATCAACCACATTTATCCATTCATCCAAATTGGCTAAGGGGCTTTCTCCTGTCCCTGATGGCTTAATATCAGTAGCCTTAGGTAAGCGTAAAGGTAGCTTATCCTCAGGAACAAGCGTTGTTTCCCCGTCTTCCCAATGAATAACAGGAATTGGTTCTCCCCAGTAACGTTGCCGTGAGAATAACCAATCACGTAAGCGATAATTTACCTTTTTATCTCCAACTTTTTCTTCACGCAACCATTCAATAATTTTAGCAATAGCTTGTTTCTTATCTAGTCCATTTAAAAAGCCTGAATTTATATGGATTCCATCGCCTGTATATACTTCTTTTGAAACATCTCCACCTTCAATTACAGGTATAATCGGCAATTGGAATTTAGAAGCAAATTCATAATCACGATCATCATGCGCTGGAACAACCATGACCGCACCTGTTCCGTACGAAGCCAAAACATAATCGGCAATCCAAACCTGGATTTTTTCCCCATTTACCGGGTTAATTACGTAAGCACCCGTAAAGACTCCTGTTTTATCCTTTGCCAAATCAGTTCTCTCTAAATCAGATTTATGAGCAATTTCTTCGATATAGGCATCAACAGCATCTTTTTGCTCTGGTGTCGTTATTTCTTCGACTATTTCTAATTCTGGAGCCAGCACCATCGCAGAAGCACCAAAAATGGTATCTGGTCTAGTTGAGAAAACTTCGATCTTCTTGTCAGTAAATCCTGCAAATTTAAACTTGATACTTGCTCCAATTGATCGTCCAATCCAATTACGTTGTTGCTCCTTAATATTTTCTGGCCAGTCAAGATCGTTTAAATCTTCAATCAACCGGTCAGCATACGCTGTGATTCTTAAGACCCACTGTCTCATGGGTTTACGAATTACTGGGAATCCTCCACGTTCAGTCTTCCCATCAATTACTTCTTCATTAGCGACTACTGTTCCCAGATCGGGACTCCAGTTAACAGCCACTTCATCTTCATAAGCTAGTCCTTTTTCATACAGCTTTTCAAAAATCCATTGTGTCCATTTGTAATATGAAGGATCTGTAGTATTAATTTCGCGTTCCCAATCGTAAGATAGACCCAATGATTTGATTTGTCTTCTGAAATTATTAATATTTTCTTTTGTGAATTCCTTTGGTGAATGTCCTGTATTTAATGCATATTGTTCTGCTGGCAGCCCAAAAGCATCCCATCCCATTGGATGAAGAACATTAAATCCTTGCATTCTTTTCATTCTGGCAATGATATCTGTTGCTGTATACCCTTCAGGATGTCCTACATGCAGTCCCTGTCCAGAGGGATAAGGAAACATATCTAATGCATAATAATTAGGCTTAGATTCATCTTCTGTTGTCTTAAAGGTCTTATGTTCTTCCCAATAGTGTTGCCATTTTTTTTCAATTTCTTTATGATTATATGTCAATTTGAAAACCATCCTTCTTCATTTTTTTAAAACAAAAAGCCCCATACAAACTCAAACAGAGTTCTGTATAGGACGAATGCAATCGCGGTACCACCTATTTTCCGACAACTAAAAATGCCGACACTTAATTTCATAACGGAAAATACCGTCCTTGCCTACAAAAAAATAAATTCTATTCAACAAGAAACTCAAAGGCGAGTTCATTATTTATCAAGTATACGTTAACACCACCCACGCACTCTCTTAAACAAGAAAAATAACTACTAATCCTTTTCAACACAATTATATTTAGTCAAATATAACAAAAAAAAAAATAAAAAGCAAGGCAGATCTATGTCAAATATTTAATTTAGTTTTTAATTCGTCTACTTTATCTGTTTTTTCCCAAGGCAAATCAATATCTGTACGACCAAAGTGACCGTATGCTGCCGTCTGTTCATAAATTGGACGTTTTAAATTCAGCATTTCAATAATACCTGCAGGCCGTAAGTCAAAAATTTCTCTAATTGCTTTGACAAGAACCTTATCTTCTACTTTTGAAGTTCCATAAGTATTCACAGATACCGAAACTGGTTGAGCAACACCAATAGCATATGCCAGTTGAACTTCAACTTGTGAAGCAATCTTAGCTGCTACAATATTTTTTGCAATATATCGTGCCGCATAACTAGCGGAACGGTCAACTTTGGTAGCATCTTTACCTGAAAACGCACCACCACCATGATGAGCATATCCACCGTAAGTATCCACAATAATCTTACGGCCAGTCAGACCAGCATCACCTTGGGGGCCACCAATAACAAAGCGGCCAGTAGGATTAACAAAATATTTTGTTTCATCATCAAGTAATTCAGCTGGAATAACTGCCTTTATTACTTTCTCAATTATATCTGCTCGAATTGTTTTTAAGTTTACATCTTCAGAATGTTGTGTTGAAACGACGACTGTGTCAACTCGCACGGGTGTATTTTTTTCATCATACTCCACTGTCACTTGTGCCTTCGCATCTGGCCCCAAGTAATCTAAAGTTCCGTTTTTACGAATTTCTGCAATTTTGCGCATTAATCGGTGACTTAATGCAATAGGAAGCGGCATTAGCTCTGGCGTTTCATCAATAGCATACCCAAACATCATACCTTGGTCACCCGCACCAATCTGATCTAGCGGATCAACATCACCATTTCGTGTTTCTAATGATGAATCAACACCTTGTGCGATATCAGGTGATTGTTCGTCTATCGCAGTCATAACCGCACAATTGTCACCATCAAAGCCATATTTCCCACCGGTATATCCAATTTTCTTAATAGTTCCACGGACAACCTTCTGAATATCAATATAAGCATCTGTTGAGACCTCTCCTACAACAACTACTAATCCTGTCGTGACTGTTGTTTCACAAGCAACACGTGAATTTGGATCTTTTTCTAACAAAGCATCTAAGATCGCATCACTTATCTGATCGGCTATCTTATCAGGATGCCCTTCTGAAACTGATTCTGATGTAAATAAATGTCTTTCTGACACAATAATTCCCCCATTACAATATTTTTTGGTTACAAGGCAGCTTCACATTACTGAATCCTCTCGGGAATACGCTGTAACAATACTATTTTATCACAATTATTAATTTAGCGGCCGCTTTGTTTCAATAGCTACTCAAAAAAAATAAAAAATCCTCCTTAAAAGGAAGACTTCACTTTACTTATACTTAAACCATTATCTACGGTCCTAGACGGATTCGAACCGACGATCTCCTGCGTGACAGGCAGGCGTGATAAACCCCTACACCATAGGACCATAACAAACAAAATTGCGGGAGCAGGATTTGAACCTACGACCTTCGGGTTATGAGCCCGACGAGCTACCAGACTGCTCCATCCCGCGATATTAAAATGACCCGTACGGGATTTGAACCCATGATACCGCCGTGAAAGGGCGGTGTCTTAACCACTTGACCAACGGGTCAAAAAACGGAGAAGGAGGGATTTGAACCCTCGCGCCGCTTTCGCGACCTACACCCTTAGCAGGGGCGCCTCTTCAGCCACTTGAGTACTTCTCCATGAAAAAATTAATAAGCGGGTGACGAGAATCGAACTCGCGACAACAGCTTGGAAGGCTGTGGTTTTACCACTAAACTACACCCGCATAAATCTTATGGCGCGGGACAGAATCGAACTGCCGACACATGGAGCTTCAATCCATTGCTCTAC